>JAGBAU010000079.1 GCA_017938785.1 Clostridia bacterium | reverse complement strand
TCACGGTGAATTCGCCGCCTCGGATGCAAAAGAACAAATGCGCTGTGTACAGCTGAACACGGCGGCATTGACAGAGCTTACCCACATTGCGCTGAACCACATGCCCGCAGGCGCGCGAGTGCTGAACACCTCCTCCATCGCCTCCTTTGCCCCCAATGCGAATATGGCGGTCTACAGCGCAACCAAGGCGTATGTAAGCTTCTTCTCCCGCGCACTGAATGAAGAATTGCGTCCAAGCGGACGTTCCTCCACCGCCGTATGCCCGGCGCCGATGAAAACCGAATTCCTTGCCATCGGGCACATTGAGGGCAATTCAAAGACCTTTGAGCTGCTCCCCTACTGCGATGTGGATAAGGTGGCTATAGGCGCTTTGAAAGCCGCAAAAAAGCGCCGGAGCATCTACACCCCGCGCGTATTCTACAAGCTATACCGTGTACTTGCGCACATCCTGCCGGATTCGCTCACAATCAAACTCGGAAAGACCTGACGCTAAGAGAGGACGCAGCAATGCGTCCTCTCTTGGTATATGCTCAGCATTCGAACATCCGTCGGATATACGCCGTGCGTTTTGCAAGCATTGCCCGGGACGTAGGTGCATTGAATGCGGTATCAAAGCCATGCATGGTACCTTTGGTTTCATGGAATTCAACCGCAATACCGTTATCCCGCAGGAGCCCGGCATACAGCACGCCGTCGTCATGCAGGCAGTCAAATTCCGCCACTTCGATATAAGCCGGGGGCAGGCCGGCGTGGCTGTCCGCCTCCACCGGGCTGCGGTAGGCCAGCTGAACAGATGCAGGGGCGGGGTTGATCATCGGAGTAACCTTTCCGGAAAGCTCAGAATTCCACATGGGCGTATCCGTATAGCGGCGGCAGGAATCGCTTGCATTGCGTCCATCCAGCCAGGGATAGACCAGCAGTTGGAACAGCGGATGCACCGCCGCACCCCGGTCACGCGCCATCAGACAGGCGGTGACGCTCAGCGTGCCGCCCGCACTGTCGCCGCCAACGGCAATGCGGTTCGGATCAATCCCGAACTCCTGCGCATGCTCATGTACCCAGCAGAGCGCCGCATAGCAATCCTCCTGCGGATAGGGAAAGGGATATGCCGGAGCCAGCCGGTAGCGGACATAGACCACCTTGCAGCGGCCGTCTTTAGCGTAGGCCATAGCCATCCGGTAGTGACTGTTATAGCCCTCAAATACGAATCCTCCGCCATGGAAATTGACAAGGCACGGCGCAGGCGAGGTCAAATCCTTGGGCGAGATGATGAAAAGCTCAACCTCGCCGCCCCGATAGCCCGGAATCATCCGAGTTTGTACATCTAGCCCGGAATCCTGCCAGAGGAGCTTCGGCGTCTTCATAAATTTCTGCGCCAGCAGCACGAATCTGCGGTTCATGGGCGGTGCAAATTTATTGAAGGGAAAGAACTCCTTGCTGATCGGATATTTTGTCTTTGCCATGCCTGCCTCCTTGCTCAGTCTGTATCCCTGCGAAAATGTTTCGCATCCACGCAGCTGTTTTCCTGAAGATGACGCCCTCCCGTTCCAGCAACCTGCACTGATCAGGAAAGCCGGGAGCCAACTCAATTCCGCACACCGGCAGTTCCCTGCGCTCATTCCATGGTTCCAGTATATCATATACATCACCCAGTGATCATAAAACTGAGAAAACAGCCTGTCGGCAGGCGGGATAAAAATGGAAGCACAGGCCATCCTGTGCTTCCTTTAGGTTTATTCGGTTTCGCGCTTGCGGATCAGGATGAACATGCCAACCAGTGCAATTACCAGCATGCCGGCCCACAGGACCAGGGGACTGTGATCACCCGTATCAGGAACGTTGCTCACGCTGCCGGCATACACATTGCTAATCGTAATGTCCTTCGACATATCCATCGTGCCGGCTGCACTATTGCCCTTCTCACCATTGAAGTAGGTGATGAAATCGCCATCCTTGAATTCGCCGATGCGATAGGATACGCCATCGGGAATTGCAGCTACGGTGAGGGTATCTCCATGGGCAAGTTTGAAGGAGAGCACGCCGTCATCGTGCAGATCACCGCTGTAGAGGCGGTCAATCACCTCCGTGCCGCCGTTACGGTGAACCTTCACATAGATGCCGGTGCAGTCAACGCCCTCGTTCGCTTCCAGAACCAGCTTCATGCTGAACTGCTGGCGGGTGCCGGACTTCAGAACTTCCTTGGTGATGGTCAGATCGTACTCACCAAAGGTATTCTTCACCAGTGCCAAAGCAGTCTGGCCAGCTACAACGGTCACCTTATAGGGTTCATAGTCCAGGCCATATTTCTTCGGAGGCTTGATTTCGCGCACCCAGTAATCACCGGGTTCAACATCCACAACCTGGCTGTAGCCGTCCGCATCGGTGGAAGACAGCACAAGCACCAGATCCTTATCGGTGCAGGACGCCTTGTTGTACAGGCCGTATACGGCGCCAAGCAGACCCTCTCCGGTCTTGGCGTCCACCTTGCGCAGGAGCAGCTTGGCTCCCAGCCGCTCTTCTTCCTTTTCTTCCTTCGTCACCTTGTTGGTGAATTCGATGGAGCTTACGGCTGCGCCGTTCTTCTTACAGCTTGCACTCGCCACCAGCGCAGTGCCGTTCTTTTCTACCTTTACGTCCACGCTGTAGACGTTGGTGTCGTAGACAACCTTATAGTCGTCATCGCCCACGCGGAAAACCTTGTAGGTGGTGCCGCCTTCGGTGGAGGCGTCGCTGTCGACGAGCTCGGTCACGGTATAGCTGTAGGTGCCTGCTTCGTTGTAGCTAATGCTTCCGAATGCGTTGCTGCCGCGGCCCTCTGCGCCCACGGTTACCTGTACGGTGTCCCCGGCAGGCATCGGAGCGCCATCCTTTCCGGCAAGCTTAAATGTGAACTTGGAGCCGGCGGGGGCGGTACCATCAATTACCTTGGTCACGGGAATGCTCAGGCTGGCCGGGGTAACGACCTCTTCCTTTTCTTCCTTCGTCACCTTGTTGGTGAATTCGATGGAGCTTGCAGCTGCGCCGTTCTTCTTGCAGCTTGCACTCGCCACCAGCGCAGTGCCGTT
>JAGBAU010000005.1 GCA_017938785.1 Clostridia bacterium | reverse complement strand
GAACTGCAGTGAACTGCATATACAAAAAATCGAGCCGGAGGAGCTGTACTAGCCCTCCGGCCCGTTTGTTTCTGTTTATTTTTCAAGGAGGTCCACAACGTCCTCAAATGCCAGCGAATGGGATGCCTTCACCAGCACGCTGTCGCCGGGACGGATGATGGATTTGATCTGTTCCATCACCGCGGCCTTGTTTGCAAAGTGCATGGCCTCGCAGCCGCCGCTCTTCGCACCCTCATAGGTGGAACGGGAGAGATCGCCGCAGCCGATCACCAGGTCGACGCCCTTCTTCGCGGCGTAAGCGCCGGTCTTGAAGTGGAGCTCCCGGGTCTGGGGACCCAGCTCCAGCATATCGCCCAGCACGCAGACCCTGCGGCCCGGAAGGGTGCACAGGGAATCGATGGCGGAAGCCGTGGAATTGGGGTTGGCGTTGTAGCAGTCGCTGAGGATGGTATAGCCGTTGGCTTCGATGAGCTTGGCACGGTTGCCCACGGTTTCGTAGGCTGCGATGCCCTCGGCAATTTCCGCATCGGAAAGGCCCAGCGCCCAGCCCACCGCAGCGCCCATCAGCGCGGCATAGACCATATGCGCACCGAAGGCGGGCACATGCGCACGGAAGGAAGCGCCGTGGTGGCGGATGGTCATGCGCATGCCGTCGCCGCCCAGGTTTTCCACATCCGAAGCCGTAAAATCATTGCCATCGCCCATGCCGAAGGTGATCTTCTTCACCGGGCAGGCATAGGTTTTCAAGGTTTCATCATCGCCGTTCAGGATGGCCAGGCCCTCGCCGCTCATATAGCCGAACACTTCCGTCTTAGCCTTCAATACGCCCGCGTGGTCGTGCAGGAATTCCAGGTGAGCGTCGCCGATGTTGGTGAACACCACCAGGTTCGGGCGCACCATCTTGGCAAGGCGGGTCATCTCGCCGAAATCGCTGATGCCCATCTCCATCACCGCCGCCTGCGCATCCTCGCTCATTTGCAGCATCATGAGGGGAAGGCTGACTTCATTGTTGAAGTTCATGCGGTTCTTGTGGGTTTTGAACCTGCGGTTCAGCACCGCCCAGATCATTTCCTTGGCCGTGGTCTTGCCCACGCTGCCGGTGATGCCCACCACGGGCACATCGAAGTTGGCGCGGTAGGCGCCGGCGATGGCAGCCACGCCGCGCAGGGTGGAATCCACCACGATGCAGGGCGTTTCGCTCTCATCCGCAGGTTCGCGCTCGGACAGGCATACGGCCGCGCCCTTCTTCAGGCAGTCCGCCATGAAGTTGTGGCCGTCCACGCGCGCGCCCTTGTAGGCCACGAACAGCGTGCCCGCGTTGATCACGCGGCTGTCGCTGGACGCGGTGGTGATTTCGCGGCTCAGTCCCTCTTCGCTTCCGAAGTAGCGGCCGCCGCAGGCGGCAACTGCCTCGCGTACAGTCAGATGCTTCATGCGCGTGCCTCCAGCGCCAGGTCGATGATCTTCTGGCAGAGTGCGTTATAATCCACACCCGCAGCCGCCGCCTCCTGGGGCATCAGGCTGGTGGGGGTCATGCCGGGCAGGGTGTTGATCTCCAGAAAGTAGATCTCGCCGTCCCCGGTCACGATGAAATCGCTGCGGGAATAGCCGCGCAGGCCCAGGGCGTTATGTACCTTCAGCGTGGTCTGACCCAGGCGCTTTTCGATTTCGGGATCGATGGGCGTGGGGCAGATTTCCAGCGTTGCGCCGGCCTGGTACTTGTTCACATAGTCATAGAAGCCCTGCTTGGGGATGATTTCGATGGAGGGCAGCGCCTTGCCGTCCAGCACGCCCACGTCGATTTCGCGGCCGGCGACATACTGCTCCAGGATCACGCGGCCCAGGCCCAGGTTATCCTTCAGGGCGGCGATGAGCTCTTCCTCGTTGTTGGCGATGGCCACGCCGATGGAGGAGCCGCTGTCCACGGGCTTGACAACCACGGGCAGCTTGGTGCGCCTTACGATGGCGGGAATATCCGCTTCGGTGAAGGAAACAGTTTCCCACGCAGGGGTCTTCACGCCCAGGGGGGCCACGATGCGCTTGGTCAGGTCCTTATCCATGGCCAGCGCGCTGCCCAGGTAGCCGCTGCCGGTGTAGGGTACGCCCAGCAGGTCCAGCGCCGCCTGGATGCGGCCGTCCTCGCCGCATGCGCCGTGCAGGCCCAGGAACACAACATCCGCCGCCTGGCAGATTTCCAGAACGCCCTGGCCGATCATGCTGGGGCTGACCCACTTGCGCTCTGCCTTCACCTTCTCCAGGTCCGGGGCCTGGGAGCCCACGCAGGCTTCCTTAATCTCGGGCAGTTCGTCAAAGATGCGGTCGATGGGGGTGTCGATATCCTCCAGACCGAAGAACATATCCACCAGTACAGCCTGGTGGCCAAGTGCGCGAAGGGACTTGCAAACCAGCGTGGAGCCGGTGATGGAGACGTTGCGCTCCATGCTCAGTCCGCCGCAAAGCACCACAATTTTCATAAAATGGTTCCGCCTTTCCATAATGCGTTACCCTGTATTATAGCACATTCCCGCACATCTTGCATCCGCCTTTTCGTTAACTGAAGCGCTTTATTCGGCATTCTGTGCTGTTTTTCTGGAAAATTTTCATCAATTACTTCCTCTGCCGTTTACAAACCTGCGCCGGGTATGCTATACTTTTATACGGTTCCACTACGGAAGGATGTGTGCAATATGCTGGAAATCAGAGAAGTCAAAACGAAGTCCGATCTGAAGAAATATGTCACCTACCCCAACCAGCTGTATCGGGATGTGCCCCAGTATATGCCGCCTCTGGTATCCGAAGACCTGGCGGACTGGAACCCCAAGTCCAATCCCGCCTATGAATACTGCGAGTGCCGCTGCTGGCTGGCCTGGCGCGACGGCAAAATCGTGGGCCGCATCGGCGCCATTCTGAGCCACAAGGCGAATGAGAAGTGGAACACCCGCCGCATGCGCTTCACCCAGGTGGACTTCATCGACGATTACGAGGTCTCCAGGGCCCTGTTTGACACCGTTGAAGCCTGGGCAAAGGAAAAGGGCATGAACGAGGTGCACGGCCCCCTGGGCTGCACCGATATGGACCGCGAGGGCATGCTGGTCGAAGGCTTCGACCAGAAGAGCATGTTCATCACCTACTACAACCACCCCTACTCCCTGGAGCACATGACCAGGCTGGGCTATGTGAAGGATGTGGACTGGGTGGAATGCCTGATCGATATTCCCGGCCCGGATGAGAAGATCTCCCAGCGCCTGGGCCAGATGGCCGAGCGCATCGCCCGCATGGCGAAGGTGCATGTGGTTCCCATCAGGAGCCGCCTGCAGTACGGCCCCTACCTGCCCCGGGTCTTTAAGCTGATCGACATCTGCTATTCCCACCTGTACGGCACCGTGGATCTGACCGACAGGCAGATCAAGAAGTACGCCGACAAGTTCATCCCCATGCTGGATCCGAAGCTTGTGTGCTTTGTGGAGAATGAGCAGGGCGAACTGGTGGGCGTGGCCGTCACCGCTCCCAGCATGGCTTCCGCCATCAAAAAGCACAACGGCCATATGCTGCCCTTCGGCTTCATCGATATTTTGAAGTCCCTGATGAAGAACGACACCCTGGACCTGTTCATCATCGCCGTGCATCCGGATTACCGCAACACCGGCATCAACGCCATCCTGATGAACCATATCCTCAAGGGCTGCCACAAGCTGGGCATCACCAGGGCAGAAACCGGCCCCCAGCTGGAGCTGAACGAAAAGGTGCAGCACCAGTGGAGTCTGTTCAACTACCGCCGCCACAAAAGGCGCCGCTGCTGGATCAAGCAACTTGGCGAATAAGACTTACGAAACGCATTCTTTCATGGAAAGGATGCGTTTCTTGCGTTGACGAAGCTTTTTGGGCGTGGTATAATAGTAAAGATTAGGAATCCGTTTACGGATTCCGGGTCGGCGGGCGGCGGTTCGTAAACCGCACGCCGACAATCACGGTATAATAGTATCAGTAAAATATGCACCTGCACAAACGGGAACTTGACCATGATGAACATACAAAAATACGTGCG
>JAGBAU010000078.1 GCA_017938785.1 Clostridia bacterium | reverse complement strand
CAGTGCCAAGCTGGCGGATTTCACCCTTATCGAGTACAGCGATGCGGTCAGCCAGTGACATGGCTTCCATATAGTCGTGGGTTACATAGATCGTGGTAGTGTTGAAGGCCGACTGCATCTCCTTGAGCTCGGTCCGCATGGTATGCTTGAGTTTGGCGTCCAGATGGGCAAGGGGTTCGTCCATCAGGAACACATTGGGTGTGCGCACCAGGCAGCGGCCAATGGCAACGCGCTGGCGCTGGCCGTTGGAGAGCTGTGAGGGCTTGCGCTCATAGAGCATATCGATGCGCATGAGCTTGGCGATCTTGTCGATGGCCTCCTTGATTTCCGCCTCGCTCTTCCGGTAGAGCTTGGAACGCAGGGGAAAAGCGATATTGTCGTATACGCTCAGATGGGGATAGAGCGCATAGTTTTCAAATACCATGGATACATTTCTGTCGCTGGGCTCCACGAGGTTGACGATCTTTCCATCGATCTTTACCAGGCCCTCCTGCGGAAATTCGCTGCCTGCAATGCACTTCAGGGTGGTGGTTTTGCCTGCGCCGGCGGGGCCGAAGAGCACGAAAAATTCGTTGTCCTTCACATCCAGCGAGAGCTTATTGATGGCCGTCGTGCGGTCATAGCGGCGGGTTACGCCTTCAAGCTGTATTCTTGCCATAGGTGAACCTCCCTTAACCCTTGACTGCGCCGAAGCTCAATCCACGAACCAGATGCTTCTGGATGAACAGGCAGGCGATAATTTCAGGGATGATGGCAACCGTGGCGGCAACGGCAACCTGGCCGTAGTGCACGCTGTCGGAAGCAATGTAGCGCAGAGAAGTGATGGTAATGGTCTGGATTTTGAAGCCGGAGAGGATCAGCGGGAAAGTGAAGCTGTTCCATGCGTAAATGAAAGCCAGCAGGCCGGAAGCCACAAGGCCGGGCTTAACCAGCGGCAGCAGCACCTTCAGGAAGATCTCATACCAGCGGTAGCCGTCCAGCTGGGCCGCCTGCTCGATCTCCACGGATATATCCTCGAAGTAGCCGCGGACAACCCAGATGACCAGCGGCATAGTGATCAGCTGGTAGACCCAGATCAGGCCGAAGTAGGTATCGTACAGGCCGATCTTCTGGAAGATCAGGAATACCGGCAGGATGACCAGGATCTCCGGCGCGAACTTGAAGGAAAGAATCTGGAAGGCAATGTCTTCCTTATTCTTGAAGTTGTAGCGTGCAAGGCCGTAAGCTGCGGGAATGCCGGCAATCATGGTGACCAGCACGGCGCCGCCAGCGACGATCAGGTTCTGGAAGAAGGCCTTGAAGTAGTCCGTACCGACCAGAACTTCCTTATAGTTGTACAGCGTGGGGGTAAAGTTGAACACCGTGTTGTACATCTCCGCGTCGGACTTGAATGTACAGGTAATCATCCAGATGATAGGAAACAGCGCAAAGATTGCGAAGCAGATCAGTGCAAGGTTGCGGCCGATGAAGCCGATACGTTGGAGGGATTTGCGCTGTGCAGCGGCGCTTTGCGCCTTCCGGATGTCCGTAGACTGACTCATGCTCTCTCCTCCTTCCTTTTATTCACGGCCTGCGGCCTGCATGGTGAGCTGGCGCTGGCGCTTGACGATGAACTTCGCAGATACATTTACAATAAACCACAGCACCAGCAGATAAGGCAGGGCCTTGCCCAAGGTTTGGTAAGTAAAGCCGGTGATATAGCTTGTGAGGGATATGTTCATCAGCGTGTTGCCCGGTCCTCCCTTGGTAAGCGCGAAAATGATTCCGAATTCCTGCAGGGAAGCCATCAGACGGAACAGCAGCGCGATATACATGAAGGGCTTGAGCAGCGGGAAAGTGAGGGTTTTGAAGGTGAACCATGCGCCCGCACCGTCCACCTGCGCCGCCTCAAAGGGCGATTTGGGCAGGGACTGAATACCCGCCTGCACCAGCAGGATGACGAAGGGCATATTGACCCATGTGTCGATCAGCACGACGGTGAACATCGCCGTCTTGTTGGACGCCGCCCATGGGAAGTTGTACACACCCAGCAGGTTGAGCAGCTTTTCTAGCACGCCGACGGAATTGGAGGTCATCAGCTGCCAGACCAGCACGGCGATGGCCGGGGCCACCATCAACGGGAAGGTGAAAAGTACCTTCAGCACACGGTTGAACGGATTGTCATTTTTCAGCAGGAAAGCCACGATACTGCCCAGAATCATCTGAACGCCGGTACAGTAGATGGCATAGCGCAGTGTGACGCTCAGCGCGTGGTAAAAATCTTCGTTGGTAAACAGGTTGATCCAGTTCTTCAGGAAAACAAACTTTGTGGTGGGCAGCTTAAAGGAATAATTGGTGAAGGACAGGGCGATCGCCGTGACAAACGGGATCATGATGCCGATCAGGATGATCAGGCCGGGAAGGACAACATAGTAGGGGCGGCGCCGGATCGCGGCAGGAACTTCGTTGTAATTGATCTCCTTATTCGCACCGGACCGCTGATTCAGCTTGCTCATGCAGGCGGCCTCCTAGTTTCAAAGTGGGATACGGCACCGGGATTACGGGGCTTTCGAATCGATTCTCCTCGCCCTTTCCATGGTGTAAAACGCGATAACGCTCTTTCGTTTATCTGCGCTTAGATACTGAGAAAACCGCGCCTGCCCTGGGGCAGGACAGGCGCGGGGTAGGTTCTTTGAGCTCAGACAAGCTCAGAGGGTTGGGGCTTATTCGTAGTCGCTCAGGTCGATGTATTCAACAGCCTCGTTGACCTTTTCAGCCAGAGTCTTCATGGCTTCCTCAACGGTCTCATACTCACCCATTACGATATCCTGCAGGGTTGCAGCCCATTCAGTGGTAGTTACGAAGAACTCGGGCTGGGGAGTGAAGAGAATGGAGGTGGATCCGATGGTGGCGTTGAAGGTGTCGATGTAGCCTTCATGCTGTTCCATCTTCTCGAGGAAGGCCGGATCTTCCCAAACGGAGGTGCGGATCGGGTCCATGTTGTACTCGGTGATGGATGCGTAGGAAGCGAATTCCTTGCTGGTGAAGTACTGCAGGAACAGCCATGCAGCCTCCTTGGCGTCGGAGTTGGCGTTCATAGCCATGGACCAGGTCCAGTAGTTGGAATAGGGAGTGTCGCCTTCCTTAGCAACGGGCATTACGGCCCATGCGATGTTGCCGGCTTCTGCGGAAGCGGGAACGCCGTCCTTAATCCAGTTCTGGGTGATGCCGTTGTTGTCAGCATCGAAGAGCATCGCGGCCTTGCCTGCGCCAAGGTCTGCACCGGCCTCATACCAGGTGTACTTGGACCAGGAAGGTGCGCCGCCGCGCTCAATAACGTCTACCCAGAATTCGGTCATTGCGATGGCTTCTTCGCTGTCAAGGCGGGAGACCAGCTTGTTGTCAACAATCTCGAAATCCTTGGCGCCGAAGTTGGTGAAGGTGGACATATAGCCGGGATGGATGGTGCCCCAGTCACGGGCGCCGCGGATGGCCAGAGCATAGGAGCCGGGGCCGTTCCACTCCTTCAGAGCATCGCAGACTTCCAGCAGCTCTTCATAGGTGGTAGGAACCTCAAGGCCCTTCTCCTCGAAGGCACGCTTGTTGTAAGCCAGGGAGTAGAGCTCGAAGCAGAGCGGCAGGCCCAGCTGAGCGCCTTCGCCTACGGGATGGCCGGGAACGCCGTCCCACTTCAGGGCGTTGACTGCGGACTGTACCAGGTCCTCAAAGTCGTAATCCGGCATGGTGTTATCCAGCCAGGGAGTCAGATCCTCAACATAGCCTGCTGCGGAATAGTCCCACAGCTGATATGCGCCGGACATGAACAGGTCCAGGGTGCCGGTGCGGGTGGACAGCGCGGCATTGACCTTGTCGAAGTAATTGGCTTCGGGGGTGATGGAGTATTCTACGTTGATGCCGGTCAGTTCGGTGAAGTCTTCAATCTTGCCGGCGATGGCGTTGGAGGTAGTGTGTTCTACGAATGCTACCTGAATCGTCGTTCCTTCATAGGCCTTCCAGTTAAACTCTTCCGCCGTTGCAAAGCTCAGGCTGGAAAGCAGCATAACTACCGTCAGTGCAAGAACCAGGATCTTCTTCATGGGGTACGCCTCCTTTTAAATTTATGTTTTCATAAGGTGCTCTGCCAGAAAATGTGTTTCCCCAATTTCCCTCTCGGCTAGCTCACCCAAAAACCAAAGCAAAAACCTCATATATTAGACAAATAACCTAAATTGCCTTCGTTATAATTAGTATACTTGGCAATTTAGGTTATTTCAATGAAATTTGTTCCGAATTTAGGAAATACGTTTTCGCATTTTCGGACTCATATTCAATTTTTTCTGAAATCTGTTTTAAAAACCTGAAATCTGTTCTTCTTTATGCGGCTGCCTGTCTCAGGTCTGTCGGTGCTTAACAGGCAGGTTGATTTCCGCTATGGTGCCGCCTCCCGCGGCAGGACGGTATTTCAGGCCATAGGCTTCGCCGCAGTAGAGGCGTATGCGTTCACGGATGTTGGTGATGCCGATGTTCTTAAAGCGCGTACCTTTCGTTCCCGGACGGGTTTCAAAATCAGAATCGCCGCCCATGCCGCAGCCCGCATCAATCACACGAATAAGCAGCTGTCCTCCCTTGATTTCCGATTCAATATGTATCCTGCCGATTTCATCCATCTGACCATAGGCATGGAGGATGCAGTTTTCCACCAATGGCTGCAGCAAGAAGCGGGGCATTTCCAGTCCGGCTGTTTCCGCAGCGAGATCATGGGTCAATTCAAGCCCCGTGCCGTAGCGGTACTGCTGCACCAGCATATAGGCTTCTACGCTTTCCAGCTCCTGTTTCAGCGTCACCACCGGGCCATCCTTGGACAGGTTGTAGCGCAGCAGGGAGATCAGCGCCGCCGTCATTCGGGCAATATTATCCACATTCTGAAGCACCGCCAGCCAGCGGATGGAATCCAGCGTGTTATACAGAAAATGCGGATTGATCTGGGATTCCAGCACCTCCAGCTCCATGTCGGACTTCTTTTTCTGCATCTCCAGCTCACGGTTAAAATAGTGGTTCAGCTTGTACATCATGGAATTGAAGGCGTTGCCCAGCATTCCCATTTCATCCCGGGTGCTGATCTGCACGCGCACATCCATATCCCCATTTTCCGCCTGCTGGAAAGCCTTCGCCAGCTTCTTGACCGGGCGGGTAAGTATGCCGGAAATCCACAGGCTGATTGCAAGGCTCACCACCAGGAAGATGGCCGCAATTTTCATCATCAGGGAGGCGATGGACTGGGTATCCTTCGTGATGCTGGAAATGGGAATCAGGCGGATGATGCGCCAGCCGGTATAATCAATGGTATCGGAAACAATAAGCATTTCCGCACCGAAGACTTTGCCGTCGATAATACATTCCGTTTCGGTCAGCAGCTGAGGATAATCCCGCAGCACGCTTTCCATACCGGCTGTCTTGGGAAAATTGAACAGGATGTTGCCGCTCTGCTGGGTGATCATGGCCATGTCATCGCTCTTATAGGATGCAAAGAGGAAGGTTTCCTCCAGGATTACACAGTCAATATCTACCACAATATAACCCAGCCGGCCTGCGTTGGCCAGCTTGTTGATCGGGGTAATGTACTGCACCACCCGCTGCCGCTTGCCCGCGCCATAGTCCATGTTTACAACATCGGTAAAGGCGTAGGACTTGCGGCTTTGCGCATCATTCAGTAACGCATCGCAGGTTTGGCGCAAAACCTGTTCATTCACGCCAGGCTCGGAAGAAAAGAATTTCCAGTCTGCATCTCCAATGATATGCACAGCAGCAATTGCTTCCGTGGGATAGATAACGGAGCTGAGCATTTCGGAAAGCTCTGCGCAGGTCTGAACTGCCTGCTCCTCCGGCGTATCTGCCGTGGCATAAAGGGCGGAGTGAACGACCGTGTTGTTGGAAAGCAGGCGCACGGTTTTATGTACGGAATCGAACAGGTAAGAGAAAGTATATTTCGTCTGTCCCGTTGCCTCAACATTATAATGGATTTCATTGCTGCGCAACGCCTCCAGACTGGGCTGGTGCACGGTAAAGAGCACCGCTATCATTGCCAGCATGGAAATCAGGAACATGCTCAGGGCTATCTTGATTCGAACAGAGCGCATTTCCGGCAGTCCCTCCTTGAATTTACATTCCCATTATGCTATAATTTTAGCATATTCGTAGATTTGTGTAAAGGAAGGCGAAGAAATTTGAAGAAAGTGCTGATTGTGGACGATGAATACCTCGTCCGTCTGGGACTG
>JAGBAU010000077.1 GCA_017938785.1 Clostridia bacterium | reverse complement strand
CTCCAGGGAAAGATCAATGTTGTGGAGCACCTGCATATCCTCATCGCCCATGCGGTAGGACTTGCATATGTTCCTCATACGGAAAAATGTAGACTGGCTCACTGCCTGCCACCGCCCATCTGGTTGCTGCGGGTGCTGTCGGAAGAGGAGCCGCTGCGGCTTCCGCCCATCTGGCTGAAATCGGGCCGCTGGCCGCCCATGCCGCTGTAACCGGACATATCGCCGCCCCTCATACCGGGCATCTGTCCGGGCGTATTGAACTGCTGGGAGCCGAACAGGCCGGAGAGCAATCCGCTGACCGCATTGGTGGTTTCCACTTCAGCCTCAACAAATACTTCGTCGCCGTCTGCAAGGCCGGATTTGATCTCCACATAATTACCGTTGGAGACGCCCACTTCCACGGGAACCTCCTCCATCGCGCCGTTATCGTTTTTCATATACACATAGGCGCTGTTCTGGGCGTCGAAGCTCAGGGCGTCCATCTTGAGCACCACTACATCCTTTGCTTCCTCCTGGGGAATGGACACGGTGACCTGCATGCCGGGATAGATGCCTTCTCCCACATCAACATAGCATACCGCGGAATAATAGGCCACATTGCCGCCGGATGCGGAGACATAGTCTATAGTTGCGATTTCGGATTCGAAGGTCTTCTCCGTGGCGGTGGCGGTTACGGTACACTGCTGGCCCACGGCTACATCAGCGATATCGTATTCATCCACCCGCAGGTTCACGCACATGTGGGTGAAATCCGCCACCTGCAC
The DNA here is from genome assembly GCA_017938785.1 of Clostridia bacterium. Next base: position 7,920 of record JAGBAU010000077.1, on the reverse strand, counting down.
CAGGGCGTCGCCGGCGTATACATCGTCACCCTCCTCCACGGAAACGGTGTTCACCCGGCCGTCGAATTCAGCTTCGATGGTTTCGCCGTTCTGCAGGCGCATCAGCTTATCTCCATCCTTCACATCCTGTCCTGCAGAAACATAGAGCTTGCGCACCTGGGAATCGGAGGAAGCGGTATAGCTTGCGCTGTCGATCAGGCTCAGGTTGCCGCTGAAGCTGAGGGCATTGGAAATGGAGCCGATGCTGGCGGTGTAGCTGTCATAGGTCACGGTGTATTCCTGCTTCAGCATGGTATAGCCGTAGAAGCCCAGGGCCGTCAGAAGCAGGAGCACGATCAGTACAATCAGTATTTTACGCAGAATTTTTCTCTTGCGCGAGTTGGATTTTTGCTTGTCCATTTACAGTTTCTTCCTTTCCATGGGAGTGATTTTATTCTAACCCTACAGCCTTAAACCGGCCTTAGAAAACCTCCCGGCAATCTGAACCGGCTTTGACTATTCTGGAAACAATCTGTGAACGTTGGCGGGGAAGGCTTTTCTAAGTCTGATCTAAGGTTTAAGCTGTAAGATGTAGATGAAAAGGAAGTGAAATCTATGAAGCTTCTCCTTGCAGAGGATGAAATTGCCATGGCGGAAGCTGTGGTGGATATACTCAATTACCACCATTACACGGTGGACGCCGTACACAATGGCGAGGATGCGCTGCACTACGCCCGCAGCCAGCGCTACGATGGCATCATATTGGACATTATGATGCCGAAAATGGATGGTTTGCAGGTACTCACCCTGCTTCGCCGCGAAGGAAATACGACGCCGGTGCTGCTGCTCACCGCCAAGGCGGAAGTGGAGGACAGAATCAGCGGCCTGGATGCGGGCGCGGACGATTACCTGCCCAAGCCCTTTGTGATGGGTGAGCTGCTCTCCCGAGTACGGGCCATGCTGCGCCGCAGGGATACCTACACCCCGGACAACCTCAGCATCGCCAACCTGCGGCTGGACCAGAGCCGCTTTGCCCTGGAATCCCCGTCCGGCAGCTGCAGTCTGAGCCGGCTGGAATACCAGCTGATGGAGCTGTTCATGGCCAATCCGGGCATCACCTTTTCCGCAGACAGCCTGCTGGAGCGGGTATGGGGCTGCGATTCCGATGCGGAAGTAGGCAGCGTATGGGTCTACATATCCTACCTGCGCAAAAAACTGGCCGCGCTGAATGCGGAAGTAGAAATCCGTTCCAAGCGCGGTCTGGGCTATTCACTGGAGGTTCTGAAATGATACGCTCGCTTCGAAGGAGATTCATATTCAGCTCCATGGCAGCCTTCGGCATACTGGTATTGATTCTGCTGGCAGGCGTAACGGTAGTGAGCTGCCTGCAGGTGGAAAACCGCACCGAGTCCTTCATGCAGTTTGTGTTGGAGGAATCGCAATTTCGCCATGAAAATGCTTCCCGCCAGCAAAATCCCGGCCGCCGCATGCGCCCCACGGAGAATCCCATTGCGTATTACGATGTTTATATCAGCGCGGATGGCGAAATCACAGAGGTTCGCGAAAAGGGAATCTGGGAACCGGATATAGACACAGCCAAATCCGTCTCCGCCCAGATTCTCACATCCGGAAAACAGGAGGGCAGGCTGTCCGGCTACAGATTCCGGCTGCACGAAAACGCAGACGGCAGCATGCGGCTGATCCTCATGGACAATTCGCCTCAGGTGCATATGCTGTGGAATGTACTGCAAATCACCGTGCTGTTGAGCCTTGCTTGCCTTGTGCTCCTGTTTCTGATTTTGCTGCCCATTTCCACAAGGGTGGTACATTCCTATGCCCGGTACATCGAAAAACAAAAGCAGTTCATCACCAACGCCGGGCATGAAATCAAAACGCCGGTAGCCATCATCCTCTCCAACGTGGACGCCATGGAACTGATTCAGGGTGAAAATAAGTGGAGCCGCAATATTCGCAGCCAGACCGACCGGCTGAGCCTGCTTTTACAGCGTCTGCTGTTCATGTCACGCATCGATGAAAAGAGCCTGGTGCTGCCCATGCAGTTGCTCGAACTGACATCCATCATCAAAGCGGAGTTGGAAACATATATATCCATTCTCGCTGAACGACAGCTGCATCTGCACTGCAATCCGGAAAATGAAATCCGGCTGAAGGGCAACCGGGAATATCTTCAGCAAATGGTTCACATGCTGCTGGACAACGCCGTGCAATACGCCAATGAAGGCGGCGAAATCCACATCGCCATGGAGCAGAAGCGGCGCAGGGTTCGGCTGCTGTTTGAAAACACCGTGGAAAGGCTGCCTGATTGCCTACCGGAAGCGCTGTTCGACCGCTTCTACCGTGGTGACAGCGCCCGAACCCAATCCAGCGGCGGTTACGGCATTGGCCTTTCCGCAGCAAAGGCAATCGTTGAAATGCACAGAGGCTCCATAAACGCGGAATACCAAGGGGATGGAACCATCCGTTTTATCCTGGAATTCCCCACATAGAGAAAGCCTCACGCACAGCGCGGGGTTTGCCGCATACAAAAAGCGCACAGCAAAAGCTGTGCGCTTTTTGTATGCGAAGCACTGGATGAAGTATTCATGCCTCCGTGGATTCAACCATAAAGGTTTATTTGTTGCTGTTCTTTGCAAATTCCCATGCACTGCGGCACATATCCTCGACGGTATGTACAGCTTCCCAGCCAAGGATGCTCTTCGCCTTGGATGCATCCGCCCAGAAGGCGGGCAGGTCGCCATCGCGGCGGGGACCGATTGAATAGAGCAGCTTGATGCCGTTGGCCCTTTCAAAGGCCTGCACCAGTTCAAAAACGGAGACGCCATTGCCGGTACCCAGATTGAAGGCTTCCACGCCATCGTTTTTCTCTGCATATTCAAGAGCCTTCAGATGGCCCACCGCCAGATCGACCACATGCAGGTAATCGCGCTGGCAGGTGCCGTCGGGCGTGGGATAGTCCGAACCGAAAATGGTCAGCTTCTCCAGCTGCCCGGCGGCAACGCGGGCAATGTAGGGCATCAGGTTGTTGGGGATGCCGTTGGGATCATCACCCAGCAGGCCGGAAGCATGGCTTCCGATGGGATTGAAGTAACGCAGCAGCACGGCGCAGAAATCCGGCTTGGCAGTGCAGTAGTCGGTCAGAATCCGCTCGATCATCACCTTGGTCCAGCCGTAGGGGGATGCGGACTGGATGGCGGGCATGTCTTCCCGATAGGGATGCGGATTGTTGGGACCGTACACAGTTGCAGAGGAGGAAAACACCAGCTTTTTGCAGTTGTATGCTTCCATCACTTCCAGTAGGGTCAGGGTGCTGTCGATGTTGTTGCGATAATATGCGAGGGGTTTTTGCACACTTTCGCCGACAGCCTTGTAGCCTGCAAAGTGAATCACGGCATCGATATCATTCTCTGCAAACACGCGGGCAAGCGCGGTCGCATCTGCGCAGTCGATCTGGTAGAAGGAGGGCTTTCTGCCGCAAATAGCTGCGATGCGTTCGATAACGTCTTCCTTTGCGTTGGACAGGTCGTCCACGATGATGGCTTCATGCCCGGCGCCCAGCAGTTCTACAACGGTGTGGCTGCCGATATATCCGGCGCCGCCGGTGACCAATACGTTCATGCTCAATCCTCCCGATTCACATCTTTAGGCTGCGGAAGTGGCTTCGCCCTTCTTCAATTCGCGGAAGAAGTTCAGCAGGGTACCCTCGTCCTCATGGTTCATGCAGAACATTTCGTATTCATCACCGTGTTCTTCGCACAGGCGGGCAATGCCGATCAGCTGGGACAGGGCGGACTTCAGGTTGTATTCCTCGCGGCCATCATTGGACTTGAGGATCACATCACCCTTGCAGATAGCAACGGCAGTCAGCAGGGCGTCAACGTTCTTCATATTCTTCAGCATCTTCATAATTCTCATTTCCTTTCCTGTTTCAGATTTCACGGTTTACAGCTTCAATGAAACGGTCAAAATACTTGGTTCCTTCCTCATCCCGCTTGTACACGCCGGCGTGTTCAAGCACCTGGGCAAATACCTTGCCGACCTCCACCTTCAGGATTGTGGACACATTCTCCGGAGTGAAAGTATACTTGCTCATCAGCCCGTTTACCCAGTCGGCATGCTTGGAAAGCTCCCCTTCAATGGGCGCACCGGCGAGGATTACTTCCTCCAGACCGGCCAGTTCCTGCTTGAGCCGCGCAGGCAGCACAGCCAGGCCCATGACCTCGATCAGGCCGATGTTTTCCTTCTTGATGTGGTGAAGTTCTGCATGGGGATGATACACGCCCAGGGGATGCTCGTCGGTGGTGATGTTGTTGCGCAGCACCAGATCCAGCTCGTAGTCCTCTCCCCTTCTGCGGGCGATGGGCGTGATGGTGTTGTGGGGCACGCCGTGGGTTTCGGCAAAGATGAAGGCTTCTTCATCGGTGTAACCACGCCAGATGCGCAGAATCTTATCCGCCAGGGAGATGAGGCGTTCCTTCTTCGGGCCTGTCAGGCGGATGACGCTCATGGGCCACTTCACGATTCCGGCCTTCACGCTGTCGTAATCCTCAAAGTGAATTTCGCGCTCGATGGGCGCGCGCTCCATGGGGAAGCTGTAGCAGCCGCCCTGGAAGTGCTCATGGCTGAGGATACTGCCGCCAACGATGGGAAGATCCGCATTGCTGCCCACAAAATAGTGCGGGAACAGGGTGACGAAATCCATGAGCTTGGAAAACGCCGCCTTGTCGATCACCATGGGCGTGTGCTGGGAGTTGAACACGATGCAGTGTTCGTTGTAGTAGACATAGGGACTGTACTGGAAATACCAGTCGCTGTCTGCAATGGTGACGGGGATAATGCGGTGGTTCTGCCTAGCCGGATGGTTCATGCGGCCCGCATAGCCCTCATTCTCAGGGCAGAGCTGGCACTTGGGGTAGTCGCTCTGGGGCGCATTCTTTGCCGCGGCAATGGCCTTGGGATCCTTCTCCGGCTTGGAAAGGTTGATGGTAATGTCCAGATTACCGTATTCCGTCGCAGTTTTCCATCGCACATCCTTCTGGATGCGGTAGCGGCGGATGTAATCCGTATCCTGTGAAAAGCGATAGAACCATTCCGTGGCGCTGGCCGGGCTTTCAGCGTAGAGCTGCGCGAATTTGGCGCGCACCTCACGGGGATAGGGAGTCATGATCCCCATGAGTTTGGTGTCCAGCAGATCGCGACTGACGACATCGCCGCCGCAAATTCCCCTTTGAACCGCATCGTCCAGGATATTACGCAGGATTTCTTCCAGAGGGAGGGTTCTGGGCGATACAGCTTCATAGCTGTCCAGCTGGAGACAAGAGAGCATCTGGTTTATGATAAACGCTTTGTCACAGGTCTCGAACAAACCTTTTGAAAGTCCGTACTGTACCAAATCGGAAATACTTGCATTGATGTTCATGGGAACACTCCTTACTGTACCCAGGTGCCTCCCTGGGAGCGAATATTCAGCACATGGCACTTACCCTTGCCCAGCACCTTTTCGATGCCGAAGCGGAAATCATCCAGCATGTCCAGCGGCACGAAGGCCTGCACGGTTCCGGCGAATCCGCCGCCATGTACGCGGTATGCGCCCTTACCGCAGAGCAGCCGCTTGCACAGCGCCAGGGAGATTGCCATTTCCTGATGGTCCACCGCGCCGGCGGGCGTGATATTCTGCAGGAACATCCAGCTGCTTCTGCCGGAATCGTTCACCAGCTTCAGGAAGGTTTTTACATCGTTGTTCTTCAATGCCTGAACCTGGTGCTGCACACGCTTGTTTTCATCGAAGAAGTGCATGGTGCGCAGGACTGCACGGTCCGACATCCTTCGGCGCAGTTCCGGCAGTGCAGCGTAGAACTCGTTCTCGTCAACCTTGCGCAGCACATCCTTGCTGAAGTAGGCGCTCACCTGCTTCATCTCCGCAGGAATTGCAGCGTATTCGCCGGTGAGGTCGGCATGGTTTGCGCCGCTGTCGATGATGCACAGTGCGTAGCCTGCCTTTTCCAGGTCGAAGTCGATGCGCTCGACCCTGGGAGCATCGGGATCTTCAAAATCGATGAACACCATGCCGCCCACGCTGGAAGCCATCTGGTCCATCAGGCCGCATGGCTTGCCGAAGTAGAAGTTTTCAGCATACTGGCCGATCTGGGCGATCTCGACGGGGTTCAATTTGCCGCCCAGGAACAGTTCGTTCAGGATGGTGCCCATCAGTACTTCGAAAGCTGCGGAGGAGGAGAGGCCGCTGCCCGGAAGCACTGACGAGCGGGTGGTGCAGTCAAAGCCCTGGATCCTTGCACCCCTGCGGGTGAAGGCGGCTGCGATGCCGCGCACCAGTGCGGCGGAGGTGTTCTTCTCGCTGTCGCGGGGAGTGAGGTCCTTCAGATTCACCGTGACCGCCGGATAGCCTTCCGACAGTACGCGAATCATCTCCGAGCTGTTCAGCGTGACCTTTGCGATGGTTTCCAGGTTCACCGCGGCTGCAAGCACGCAGCCGCGCTGGTGATCCGTGTGGTTGCCGCCGATTTCCGTGCGGCCCGGTGCGGAGAAAACGTAGGTTTTATCCATAGTATCAGCCCTCTGCTTCGATCAGTTCGGGTTCTTCAACTTCGTTCAGCATGGATTCGTTCATGCGTGCGATCATGGCCTTGTTTGCCTTTTCAACGTTCAGCTTGGTCAGCAGGAAGGTGACCAGTGCGCAGAAGATTGCGGGCAGCCACAGGTACATGACGTTCAGCATGGTGAGCACGGAAGCGGGCTGGGTTGCTGCGCCGCCCTCAATGAAGCCCGCAGCTGCCAGCAGCCAGCCGGAGATTGCGGTGCCCAGACCGCCGCCGATCTTAACACCCAGAGAAGTGCAGGAGTACATGGTGCCGTCGATGCGCTTGCCGGTGGTCAGGTAGGTGTAGTCGGATGCAGAGGCGATCACTGCGTTCAGGTCGCCCTGCAGGGGGCACATGCCCAGGGAAGCGATGGCGGTGAACACCAGCATCATGGGAACGCTGCCCATGTAGGCGGCCACAATGACCAGGATTCTTGCGATGGTAGCGATGGCGTAGCCGGTGTAGTTGATCTTATACATGCCGCCCAGCTTTGCAACGATGGTGGGAACCAGCAGCAGGCCCACGATCATGGGGATATTCAGTGCAGTGGCGAAATTGCCCATCAGGCCTTTATCGCCCAGAACATAGGTCATGTAGTAGGTGCCCACGCCGGTGAAGGCGGTGTAGAGCTGGGTCAGCAGGTAGACGCCCAGGATCAGCAGGTAGAACTTGTTCTTGACCAGCAGGCCTGCAGCTTCGCGCAGGGTGTACTTTTCTTTGGGAGCATCCGCTTCCTTCTTGACTTCATTTTCGTCCTCGGGCAGCTCCTTCATGGACAGAACAGAGATGGTGTTGGAGATGATGCCGATGATGACGTAGATCAGAGCCACAATTCTCCATGCAGCGGCGGTATTGCCGAAGTGGGCCACGAGGCCGAAGGTCACTGCCTGGATGATGGTGCTGGTGGTGAAGGCGAATACGAAGCGGAGGGAACCCAGCTGCACGCGCTCATTCTCGTTCTTGGTAATCAGGGCGGTCAGTGCGGAGTAAGCGATGTTGTTTGCTGTGTAGAAGCCAGCGTTGAGCATCACATAGAAGATGAAGAAGAAGGCATACTGTGCGACCTTGCCCCAGGAGGTGGGAATGGCGAAGATTGCAAACAGGCACACGCCGCAGCCCAAATAGGGCCAGAGCATCCAGGGACGGGCTTTGCCCATTTTGGTATGGGTCTTATCGATGAGGGAGCCGAAGATTACATCGGAGACGCCGTCGAAGATCTTGGCAACTGCCATCAGGGTACCTACAATGCCGGAATTCAGGCCGATGGTGTCGGTCAGGTAGATCATTACGAAGAAGGTCAGGAACGCATATACCACATTGCCTG
>JAGBAU010000076.1 GCA_017938785.1 Clostridia bacterium | reverse complement strand
TTGAGGACAGCGCTATCGCCTTCTGCGGCAATCTGACGGAGCTCATCATTCCTGAGGGTGTGCAGATCATCGGAGATAATTGTTTCATCAGCAACCCCGGTTTAACGGAAATCACCATTCCTGCTTCCGTCCGCTACATTGGAGCGAACAGCTTCGGCAGCAACGAGAGCCTGAAAAAAGTCACCTTCATGGGCAAATGCCCGATCCTGGCAGGCGCTGCGTTTGACTGGCTTGCAGAGGGCGCTGAAATTTACGTGCCGGATGACCAGTATGAAGCCTATGCTGCGGCGCTTTCCGAAGCCGAATGTACGGCGGCGGTTCTTCCTTCCGGTGCAAATGCCGTCGTGATTGATCATGCAACCGATCCTTCCCTGTTTGATTTCGACGCCGCCACCGGCACGATCACCCGTTTCAACGGTTTTGACGTATGCGTGGAAATCCCCGCATCCATCCACGACGTCCCGGTGAAGGCGATCGGCGAATATGCCTTTGCAGAGCATCGTTACCTTTGCTGCCTCACCCTGCCTGAAGGTCTGGAAACCATCGGTGCTTCCGCCTTCGAGGGCTGCAACACCCTTGTACATATTGATTTCCCCTCCACGCTCAAAGATATCGGCAGCCGCGCCTTCTATGCCGGCTACAAGGGGTACGGCCTGGAGCTGCCCGCAGTGGAGACCATCGGAGACGAGGCGTTTGCATGGTGCATCCGCATTTCCAATCCCATCGAGCTTCCCGAGGGGCTTCGGACCATCGGCAACAACGCATTCGGCGATTGCAGCTGGCTGAGCGAGGTATACCTCCCCGCATCGGTCGAGGCCATCGGCGAAAGAGCCTTTGCCGGTACCGCATTGAATTACCTTGTATTCGAAGGACAAGCTCTGCCCGAAATGGCGCCGAATACGCTGGAGGATTGCGCATACCTCGCAGATATCGACCTGCACACCAAGGCAAGCAAGCAGGAAATGCTGGATCTTCAGGCATCCGTCGACGCCCTCGGTCTTTCCTGCCGCGTATGGCGCACACAAAACCCGGATGTGGACTATGTAAACGATGGCCTGGACGTTTATGAAAACGGCGTCCTGACCGCCTACACGGGTACGCAAAGCCATCTGCGGCCTTGGGACACCTACGACGATGTCAGCGTTACCGGCATCGGCAGCGGCGTATTCAAGGACAATCAGACAATCGAATACTTTTCCGTTCCCTACAACGATCTGTTTACCACCATCGGCGCGGAGGCCTTTGCCGGCAGCAGCGTGCGCACGGTTGACCTGTTCGATTCCGTGACCACCATTGAAGACGGCGCTTTCCGCGATTGCGCAAATCTTGAAGAACTGATCCTTCCCGAATCTGTGACCCATGTCGGCAGCGGCGCACTCGGCGGCTGTACAGGCCTTAAAAAACTCACCGTGCTGTGCGACCCGTCCATCCTTCCCGGCAATCTGCTGGAGGGCTGCGCAGCAGAGATGGAGATCTACGCCGGAGAAAATGCTACAGAGGATCAGCTGAAGTATCTCAGCAGCATCGCCGGCAGGGCCTGGAACAACCCCGTTACCCGCATTGGCGAACCGCTGCCCGAAGTGCAGGCCATGCCCTATGCGCCGCTTCCCGGCGCGGATTTCTGGTACGATCCTGATTTTGCCCGTCTGGACCGCTACAACGGCTATGAACGCAACCTGATTCTTCCCCGCGAGATCGATGGTGTACAGCTGACCATGCTCGGCGCAGATGCAATGGGCCGTGCTTTCTGCGGCGATAACTATGAAATGGAATTGCCCGTGGTTTCCGTGGTCATCCCCGAAACCTACACCGAAATCGCCCCCTACGCCTTCGCCAACTGCGAAACCCTGGAAACCGTAGTCTGCTATGCCCCCATCGAACTGCTGCCCGATTATGCCTTCCAGAATTGCACCAGCCTGCGCGAGCTTATCTTCGTCAACGGCGTGCACGGCATCGGTGCATATGCGTTCGACAACTGCCCGAACCTGAACACGGTATACATCGGCCAGTACGCAGAAAACATTCACGAAAGCGCCTTCCTGGATGAAAACAATGAATCCCTGTGGAGTCTGGCTTCGTGCATTACCGATCCGGCGCTCCTGCCTAATGTGGATGCACTGCTCTCAAGCGTAAAGCTCGATCCCATGCCCACTCCTGAGCCCACCGCAACGCCCGAGCCTGCAATGCCCGTTGGCGAGGAGGGTGCAGCCTTCTTCGGCACGTGGCATGGCGTTGAAATGGACATGGGCGGCAAGCTTATGAAGCTGTCCGACCTGGATATGGTCATGACCCTTCTGCTCTGCGAAGATGGACGGATGCTCATCAGCGACAGCGATACCATTGATGCAAGCCTGGCTGAAGAAGGCGACTGGCTGAACTGGCGTGTTGAAAACGGAACTGCGATTTCCAAAGAGGGCTCCATGACCATCACGGAAGACGGCAGGCTCTGCATTGAAGAGGATGAACTGATGCTATACTTCATCCGCGAAGGTGCCGCCAACGAGAGCGCCACTGAAGCTTTTGTACCAGCCGCGCAGAATGATGCGTTCGAAGTCAAATACGTTTGTGTCAATGCGGATGTGAACGGCTATACCGTGGACGCTTCCATGCTGGGCGGCACATATTCGCTGGTATTCCACGAAAATGGAGCCGCCGATTTCGTTGTGGCCGGTGCCCCGCTTCCCGGCATCCTCTGGGAAAAGGCGGACAGCGATAATCTCCTGCTCGATTATTACGGCACAAAGATGGAAGTTGTCTGGACCGAAGCCGGATTCGATATGAATTACTTCGATACAATGTTGTTGCACTTTTCAGCGGAAGCTTAATCCCATCGACAATAAAAAGCACCCTTTCGGGTGCTTTTTATTGTCAATGATTGTAGGTGCCCGCGGTGGTATCGCCGCCCTCGCCGGTCCAGTTGGTATGGAAGAACTGGCCGCGGGGAGTGTCTACGCGCTCATAGGTATGGGCGCCGAAGTAATCGCGCTGGGCCTGCAGCAGGTTCGCGGGCAGGCGTTCGCAGCGATAGCCATCGTAGTAACTCAGCGCGGAAGCGAATGCCGGAACGGGAATACCGTTCAGCATGGCCTGGGCGCATACCCTGCGCCAGCCCTGCTGAGCCTTTGCCAGTTCATCCCGGAAGAAGGGGGCCAGCATCAGGTTTACCAAATCCGGATCCACATCAAAAGCTTCCTTGATCTTGCCCAGGAAGGCAGAACGGATGATACAGCCGCCGCGCCACATCAGGGCAATGCTGCCATAGTTCAGATCCCAGCCATAGGTCTTGGCTGCTGCACGCATCAGCTGGTAGCCTTGGGCGTAGGACACGATCTTGGATGCATAGAGTGCCTGACGGATATCCTCAATAAAGGCCGCTTTATCGCCCTCGAAGGCGGGCTGCACGCCTGCCAGCACAGTGGAAGCGGCAACGCGCTCATCCTTCACGGCGGACAGATAGCGGCTGAACACGGATTCGCCGATCAGCGTCAGCGCAATGCCCTCGTCCAGGGCGCTGATGGCGGTCCATTTGCCGGTGCCCTTCTGGCCTGCAGTGTCCAGAATCTTCTCCACCAGCGGTTCGCCGTCCTCATCCTTGTAGGCCAGGATGTCGCGGGTGATCTCGATCAGGTAGCTGTCCAGTTCGCCCTTGTTCCAGTCAGCGAAAACCTCATGCATTTCGTCATCGCTCATGCCGAGATAATTCTTCATCAAGTGGTAGGCTTCGCAGATCAGCTGCATATCGCCGTACTCAATGCCGTTGTGCACCATCTTCACGAAATGGCCTGCGCCGTTGGCGCCCACCCAGTCGCAGCAGGGATCATCACCCACATGTGCGCTGATGGCCTGGAAAATGGGAGCAACCAGCGGCCAGGCTTCCGGAGAACCGCCGGGCATCATGCTGGGGCCCTTGAGGGCGCCCTCCTCGCCGCCGGAAACGCCGGTGCCGATGTACTTCAGTCCCTTGCTCTCCACATAGGCGGTGCGGCGGATGGTATCCGGATAGTGGGCGTTGCCGCCGTCGATGATCACATCGCCCTCTTCGAGGCAATCCAGCAGCTGCTCGATCAGGTCATCCACAGCCTTGCCGGCCTTGACCATCATCATCACCCTGCGGGGCGGCTCCAGCTTGCTGCAAAGCTCTGCAATGGAGGTGCAGCCAATGATGTTCTTGCCCTTTGCACGACCATCCACAAAGCGGGTCACCTTTTCCACCGTGCGGTTGTAAACCGCCACGGTAAATCCCTTGGACTCCATGTTCATCACCAGGTTTTCACCCATGACCGCAAGTCCAACCAGGCCGATATCTGCTTTTCTCATATTGATCTCCCCTATTTCATTAACGCTTCACGCGGGCATTGCCCTTCCATACGCTCCAGACCTGGTCCTCATCCACGGGAGAAGCGAAGTCCTCCTCCATGGTGACGGCCATTGCGCCGGTGGCCCAGCCGAAGTGCAGGCAGTCCTTTGCCTTCCACCCCTTGATTATACCATAAAGCAGGCCGCTGACAAAGCCGTCGCCGCCGCCGATGCGGTCGAGAACGGGAATCGGGCGGGGCTCTGCAACCGTCCACTCGCCGTCCATCCACAGGATGGCGCCCCAGTTGTGCAGGTTGACGTTTTCAACCTCGCGCAGGGTAGTGGCGAACACGGATGCATTGGGATACTGGGCCTTGACGCGCATGATCATCTCCTTGAAGGATTCGATCTTTCCGGCCAGGCCTTCGCCGCCGGCTTCCGGGCCTTCAATGCCCAGGGCCAGCTGGAAGTCCTCTTCGTTGCCGATGAGGATATCCGCGCGGGATGCAATGCTGGAGAAGATTTCGCGCAGCTCCGCCTCCCTGCCCTTCCAGAAGGAAGCGCGGTAGTTCATATCGAAGCTGATCTTCGTGCCGCATTCGCGGGCCAGTTCGGCCAGCTTCACGCACAGCCTGCCGGTTTCCGGGCTCATGGCTGCGAACAGGCCGGACATATGCAGAATCTCTGCGCC
>JAGBAU010000075.1 GCA_017938785.1 Clostridia bacterium | reverse complement strand
TCGCCCAGATAGATTTCGCCCTCATCGGGGGATTCGAAACCGGCGATCATGCGCAGCGTGGTGGTCTTGCCGCAGCCGGAGGGGCCGAGCAGGGTCACGAAATCGCCGGGCTTGATATCAACAAAGATATTGTCAACAGCCTTAAAGGGCTTGTTGTTCTTGGGATCCAGATATATCTTGGAAACGCCTTCCAGGCGCACACCCTTTTTGATATTGCTCATTTTGCACTCTCCTTAAATCCGGAATGTCGAATCGCATTGCGATTGCGCTATTCTAAATCACGCCTTGATGTCTTCTGCCTTCAGTTCCTTAACGCGGCGGCTGCGGCTCATGTAGGATACGACGATATTCATAATGGCAATAGCGGCATACACGATTACCATCATTACAGTCGCATAGGCACAGGCCAGGGAATACAGGCCGCGGTCTACAACGGTCATGATCTGCGGCGTAATCAGCTTCCAGCGTGCGGAAATCAGGAAGATAACGGCGCTGGTGGCGGTGATGGAGCGCGCAAAGGTGGTGACCAGGGAGGAGAAGAAGGAATCGCTGATCAGCGGCAGGGTGACGGAAGTGAATACCTTAATGCTGCCTGCGCCCATATCATAAGCCGATTCTTCAATGGACTTATCGATCTGGTTCAGGGCAGCAACTGCCGATCGTGTACCGATGGGCAGGCTTCGGACAATGAAGGCGATGATCAATATCGCGCTCGTTCCCACCAGCACCAGCTGGCCGGAATGGAAGATACCGGTGATGTAACCGCGCAGGATTGCAATACCTAGAACGGTACCGGGCACTGCCATGGCGAACATGGTGGTGAATTCCATGAAGCGCTTACCGATGAACTTCTTCTTGACGATCAGGTAGGCGATGATCATGGACAGCAGGGAAGTGAAGATGGCCGCCATGAAGCTCAGGTACAGGGAATCGGTGAAGGGCTTGGTGTCACGACCCAGCACATTGGCAAAGTGCTTGAGGGTGAGGGTGAAGTCCTTGCCCCAGAGCTTAAAGCATGCGCCAACGGGTACCATTGCGTACATGCCGATTACGAACAGGCCGACCAGGGAGCACATCACGGTAGTGGGAATGCGCACGGAGCGGTCCTCGATCTGCATGCGCACACGGCTGGCCTTGCCGGTCAGGGTGGCGACGCTGCGGCGCTCCAGATAGTACTTCTCGATGACGAACAGGATCATACTGATCAACAGCAGGATGACCGCCATACCGGAAGAAGATCTGGTATCGAAGTTGGAAATCTGCATGTAGATGTATGCAGCCAGGGTATCGAAGTCGCCGCCGATCATGATGGGGTTGGTGAAGTCGGCAACGGACTCAATGAAGGAAACCAGGAATGCATTGCCCAGGCCGGGGAGCAGCAGGGGCAGGGTGACGTCGGTGAACACCTTCCAGCGGGAAGCGCCCATGTTGCGTGCGGATTCCTCCAGAGAGGGATCGATGTTGTTGAGCAGACCCTTGAGCATCAGATATGCCACCGGGAAGAAGGTGAGGATCTGAACGAACAGGATACCGTGCATGCCGTAGATGTTGGCATTCTTGATGCCCAGCAGGTGGTAGGTAATCAGGCCGCGCTTACCGAAGATCATGATCATGGACAGCGACAGCACGAAGGGCGGAGATACGATGGGCAGCAGGGATACAACCTTGAAAATGCCGCGCATCTTCGTCTTTACATACACATCCACATAGGCGAACAGGAAGCCGATGACGGTGGAGCAGATGCCGCTGATTGCACCGAGCATCAGGGTGTTGCCCACAACCTTCAAAAACTTCTTGTTCTGGAACAGGGAGAGATACACTTCCAGGGTGAAGCGGGTCTCATCGATGTTTTCATAGGCGACGGACAGCTGGTTTACGATGTCCATGATGCCGTCGGCAGTCACCGGAGTTGCATCTTCAGCGAGGGCTGCATTCTGCTTGGTGACATATTCCTCAACGATGGAGGAATCGGCATTGATGGCTGCCAGGCTCTCTTCAATCGCCACGGCATACTGGGCCATCTTTTCTGCATCACGCTTGGCTTCGCCCTTTTTGTATTCACTGGCATAATCATCGCAATTTTCAGCCAGCAGGAAGACGGCGTTTTCTTTCAGGGTTTCATCCTTCGTCATCGAGACGACTCTCTGGCCCTGAAGCACCAGCGTATTGGGATAGTCGGTTTCAAAGCTCTGCGTCAGGATGGTGCAGAGGGGATACACAACAAACAGAAGCAAAAATGCCAGAACCACGATGATCGCAAATACAGTTACAGGATCTGCGAAAAACTTTTTACGGTCCAGCTGTCTGCTCTTGGAACTTGCCAAGTCTGAACACCTCATTCCTTGGTTAATTGCGATCTAACCCTGTGAGAAATCCAAAACAGATTTATCACAGGGTTAGATCTGCACGGACGGGAAACCGCCCGCGCAAATTACCTCTATCCAGAAAAACCGCCCGAAGGCGGTCTTTCTGGAAAACTCCAATTTGAAACTGGATTAGTCCTTGGGCTGGATCTTGTCGGAGTTGATGCAGCCGGTCCAGGTTTCGATGATATAGTTCTTGTTTTCACCGGTCCAGGTGGAATCGTAATCGATCAGGTTTACGCCCATCTCGGTGATGGCCTTTGCGGACTCGGGATCGTTTGCGCCTTCAACGGTCAGGAACTGCAGAGCGCCGACGGTCTGGCCGATTTCCTGGCATTCGGGAGTCATAGCATAAGCCATGAACAGCTTGGCAGCATCCAGGTTCTTTGCGCCTTCGATGATGGCAGCACCGCCAACTTCGTAGCCGGTACCATCGGAGGGAGCGATCAGCTTGATGTTGTCATAGCCTTCTTCGATGTACATCAGGCCAGTGTGCAGGAAGCCAACGCCGATGGCAGCTTCGCCGGTGGAAACCATGGCGGAGGTGCCGGAGCCGGTCTTAACATAGGTTACAACGTTGGGATCGAAAGCAGCGAACATTTCCTTTGCCTTCTCCTCGCCGTACAGCTGGAACAGGATGGAAGCGGTCATAACGCCGGTGCCGGTTGCGCCGGGGTTAGCCATAACGATCATGTCCTTGTACTCGGGCTTGGCCAGATCTGCCCAGCAGGTGGGAGCTTCCACGCCAGCTTCTTCCAGAGCGTCCATGTCGCAGATGAAGCCGATGTAGCCGGAATAGATGCCATTCCAGTAGGGCTCGCCGATGCCGTAGTTGGCAGACTTATAGGGAGCATGCTCGAAGCCTTCGTTGGCATAGAGCAGGCCTTCCTTAGCAGCTGCGATGTAGGGATCCCAGGTGCCGCCGTACCAAACGTCAGCCTGCGGATTCTCGCGTTCTTCCAGGATGCGGGTGTAGCAATCGTTACCGGAGAGACGGATGTAGCTGGTCTTGATGCCGGTCTTCTCTTCGAAGGCCTT
>JAGBAU010000074.1 GCA_017938785.1 Clostridia bacterium | reverse complement strand
CCCCCGGCTTTTCAGGGGGAAGGAAAGGTGAAAATATGAAGATTCTTACATTGAATACCCACAGCCTGCAGGAAGAAAACTACGAAGAAAAGCTGGGCTATTTCCTGGAGTTCGTTCTTCAGGAACAGCCGGATCTGATCGCCCTGCAGGAGGTCAACCAGTCTGCGGATGCAGCTGCTGTGCATGATTTCAGCGGCATGGTGAAGCTGCCCGGCTGCGAAATCCCCCTGAAGGAAGATAATCATACGCTGCGCATTGCCCGCCAGCTGGAGGCGGAAGGTTTTCCCGTCAGCTGGGTCTATCTTCCCATCAAGCTGGGCTACGGCAAGTATGATGAAGGCGTTGCTGTGATGAGCCTGAACGGCAGGATTACTTCAACCGATGTATGCACCATCAGCCACGCGGATGATTACCATAACTGGCGCACCCGCAAGGTGCTGGGCGTACAGGTGGATTACCGTCCGGAATGGTTTTACACCGTGCACATGGGCTGGTGGCAGGATGAAACGGAGCCCTTCGAGGATCAATGGGCCGCGCTCAGCGCGCATCTTGCGCAAAAGAGAAACTATAACCGCGTATGGCTGATGGGCGATTTCAATTCCCCGGCAGAAGTGCGCGGCCAGGGCTACGACCTGGTGGCGGCATCCCGCTGGCAGGACGCCTATATTCTGGCGGAAGAAAAGGATGAAGGCTTTACCGTACAGGGTGTGATCGACGGCTGGCGCGAGCTGCTGGAGGAAGAGGAAATTCCCGATGGCATGCGCATCGACCATATCTGGGTCAGCGAAGCTGTGCCGGTGAACCGGTGCAGCGTGGTATTCAATGGAAAATATGAGCCGGTGGTATCCGACCACTTCGGCATACTGATGGAAACGAAAGGAGAAAACTGACTATGGCAAGAGAAGCCGGTATTTTGCTTCCCATCTTCAGCCTGCCCTCCAAATACGGCATCGGCTGTTTCTCGAAGGAAGCTTATGATTTTGTGGATTGGCTGAAGGATGCGGGCCAGACTTACTGGCAGATTCTGCCCCTGTGCCAGACCAGCTACGGTGATTCCCCCTATCAGTCCTTCTCCACCTTCGCAGGCAATCCCTATTTCATCAGCCTGGAAGATTTGATCAAAGAGGGCGTGCTCACCCAGGAGGAATGCGACGCAATCGATTATGGCGGAGAAGAGGACGACATCGACTATGAGATCATGTACAACGTCCGTTATCCGCTTCTGCGCAAGGCTTACGAGCGCAGCGATGTAATGCACAACGAAGCCTATCTGAAGTTTGTTCAGGAGAACGACTGGTGGCTTTCCGATTACGCGCTGTTCATGGCAGTCAAGAATTTCTTTGACGGCGCTTGCTGGAATGAATGGCCCCAGGATATTCGCCTGAGATGGGGCTTCGCGATGGATTACTACCGCCGTGAGCTGTACTACGATATCGAATTCCAGAAGTATCTGCAGTACAAGTTCTTTGAACAGTGGTGGAAGCTGAAGGCCTACGCCAACAGCAAGGGCATCAAAATCATCGGCGACATACCGATCTATGTGGCCATGGACTCCGCTGACGCCTGGGCCAATCCCGAACTCTTCCAGCTGGATGAGGAAAATGTGCCCGTAGCGGTTGCGGGCTGTCCGCCGGACGGCTTTTCCGCAGACGGTCAGCTGTGGGGCAATCCCCTGTACCGCTGGGACTATCACCGCAGCACTGGCTACAGCTGGTGGCTGAGCAGGCTGTGGTATTGCTTCCGTCTCTATGATGTGACCCGCATCGATCATTTCCGCGGCTTTGACGAATATTTCGCCATTCCCTACGGCGATAAGAACGCCCTGGGCGGCCATTGGGAAAAGGGTCCCGGAATTGAATTGTTCCGCTGCATCGAGCAGAACCTGGGCTGGCATGAAATCATCGCCGAAGATCTGGGCTATGTGACCGATTCCGTGCGTAACCTGGTGCGTGAATGCGGTTTCCCCGGCATGAAGGTGCTGGAATTTGCCTTTGATTCCCGCGATTCCGGCTCTGCCAATGATTACCTGCCCCACAATTATCCGGAAAACTCCGTGGTCTATACCGGAACCCACGATAACGAAACCATCACCGGTTGGTTTGATTCCATCAAGGATGAGGAGAGAGTGATGGCCCGCGCCTACCTTTCCGACACCAGAACCGGCAAGAAAAACCTGCACAAGCAGTTCATCAACCTGATTATGCGCTCTTCTTCCCGCATGTGCATCATTCCCATTCAGGATTATCTGGGCTATGATAACCGCTGCCGCATCAATACGCCGTCCACCATCGGCACCAACTGGCGCTGGCGCATGAAGCAGGGCGTGCTCACCGAGGAACTGCAGAGAGAGATTTTGTTCACGACCAAGCTCTATGGCCGCATGAACTGGAATTAATTGAAGGAGGACATCACCATGAAGAATTTCACCTACACCATCACCGATCCCCTGGGCATCCATGCCCGTCCCGCAGGCCTGCTTGCCAAGGCAGCCAAAGTTTATGCCGATACCGTGATCACCGTGGAAAAGAACGGCAACGCAGTCAAGGCTTCCCAGCTGATGAAGCTGATGGGCCTGGGCGTGAAGCAGGGCGAT
>JAGBAU010000073.1 GCA_017938785.1 Clostridia bacterium | reverse complement strand
GAAGTACCATGCAGGTCCGAAGTAGCACATTGCCTTGCCGTCTGCGAACATCTGAGCGGTGGTCTCATCGTCCCAGATGCCGGAGGTCAGGGTGTAGCCCTTCTGCACGAATTCTTCGGTCTGGTCCATCCAGGCCTGGATGGCAGCGTCGAACTGCAGCTCGTTGTTCTCGTTTACCCAGGGAGCGCTGGTATTGTTGGAGAACACGCGGTAGGTAGCAGCGAAGGAAGCGGTCATGAGATAGCCCTTTTCAGCGGCAATGGCTGCTGCTGCGTTGAACTTCTCCCAGCTGTTCAGGGCTTCCTGAACCTCGGCGGGATCATCGGTGCCCAGAACTTCCTTGGCGATGGAGCGGCGATAGATCAGGGCGGCGGGGCAGCACTGGAAGGAGGTGCCCTTTACAACGCCTTCAGCGTCGGATGCGGCCTGAACGGTGTAGGGATAGGTGTTGGAGAAGTCGGTCACGCCCAGGGCTTCGATATCCTGGGTCAGGGGAGTGCCGGCATACTTGAGGATGTAGTCAGCCTCGGCCAGGAACATGTCAACCTTTTCATCGGCTGCGGCATTTTCCTGGTTCAGCAGGGCTTCGTCCAGCTTCTGCTGGTATGCGCCGCCATCGCTGGGGGTGATGATCCAGTTTACGGTAACGCCTTCGGGAACCTGATAATACTTCTCAAAGAAGCCCTTGAATTCTTCATTCCATGCGTAGATGTTGAATACCTTGCCCTCTTCTTCGGCCATTGCGGGGATGCAGCCGAGAACCAGGCACAGTGCCAGGATCAGTACCAGGATCTTTTTCATGTTTTCTTCCTCCTTGATTTATGGTCTCCTATTGAACTGCCGTGCGGCAGTATCACACTTGTTCGGGGCGGGCCACCGTATCGCCCGGCATCAGTTCGCCGGGAACGATGATCCTGTCCATCAGGGCCGTTTTCGGATGCTCGATCAGCTCCACCAGCTTGGCGGCGGCGGTTTTTCCAAGGAGCGCCGTATCCTGCCGGAAGGTTGTAAGCCGGGGGCTGAGCATGCGGGCGAGGTTGATTCCGTCATAACCTATGACAGAAATATCCTCCGGTATGCGAAGGTTTGCCTCGCGGATTGCGGTCATGCCGCCGATGCTGGAAAAATCATCGGGGAACAGGATGCAGCTTGGCCGCTGCGGCAGGGAGAGCAGCCTGCGGGTTACCTTTCCGCAATGGGCGGGATCGTGGTAAAAGCTCTCGCAGATGTATTCATCCGGGATTTCAAGGCCGAGCTTTTCACAGGCCCTGTAAAAGCCGGTGATGCGGTTGCGGGTTACAGAGGTCAGCTCACCGTGGATGAAGGCGATGTTCCGATGCCCGAGGCTGTAAGCATGCTCCACCAGCGCTTCCACGCCGGATACGTTGTCAGAAATGACGGCGGCGCAGTCGTTGAACACATGATCGATGGTCACAACTGGCAGGGAAGAATTGACCAGTTCCTGCACCATGGGATCATTGAAATCCACGCAGGCGATGATCACACCGTCCACGCCGCGGTAGAGGCAGTGCTGCAGGTAGGAGGTGGGCTTGCGGCCCACATTCTTATTGATAAAGGTGATGTCGTAACCGCAGGCCTCGGCTTCCACGCGCAGGCTGTCAAGCACGGCGGAGAAGTATTCATGGGCGAGGCCGCTGTTCTGCTCATCGACGAAAAGCACGCCGATGTTGTAGGTGCGGTTGGTTTTCAGCGCGCGAGCGGCGGCATTGGCCATGTAGCCCATCTCATCCGCCATGGAGCAGATGCGCTCCCGGGTTTCGCGGCTGATATCCTGATGATCGTTGAGGGCCTTGCTCACCGTAGCCACGGATACGCCGCAGCGCAGCGCAATATCTTTCATGGATACCATATGAGAGCCGTCCTCCACATTTAACTTAATCGTTTTCGTAATTTTAGTATATTACAAGCTGTACAAAAAAGCAAGGATAAACTTGCATTATAAGTACATTTTTGTAGAAACTTACAAAATCAGTGTTAATAGTTGTGAATAATCCACAGGGGAATTTACATAGCAGGACTGTCGAACCGGAAAAACAGGGTGGAAAGCAGCCGGAATGTTATTTCTGAAGGCGAAAATCTACACTGGAACCGACATTAACTTCAATAAAATGCTTGCTTTTTCTGTGAAAATCGTATATTGTATAATGCATAAAGATGTATTTAAACGATTTCGATATCTTTTGACCCTGAAAGGAGTTCACTTATGAAGTTCGGTTATTTTGATGATTCCAGACGGGAGTATGTGATTACCGAGCCCAGAACGCCTTTGCCCTGGATCAATTATCTGGGCAGCGAGGATTTCTTCACCCTCATTTCCAACACTGCGGGCGGCTACAGCTTCTACCGCGACGCCCGCCTGCGCAGGCTCACCCGCTACCGCTACAACAATTCCCCGCTGGATTCCGACGGCTTCCATATTTATGTAAAGGACGGAAGCTCCATCTGGAACCCCGGCTGGCAGCCCATGCGGGTGGAGCTGGACGCCTACTCCTGCCGCCACGGCATGGGTTATACCGTGATCGAGGGCGAAAAGGACGGCCTGAAGGTTGTGCAGGAAATGTTTGTGCCCAAGGGGGACAATTGCCTGTTGATGCGCGTCACGGCAAAGAACACTTCGGCTGCGGAGAAGAGTGTTTCTCTCTTTCCCTATGTTGAATTCTGCCTGTGGGACGCCATGGACGATTCCTCCAACTTCCAGCGCAATTTCTCCATCGGCGAGGTGGAGATCGG
>JAGBAU010000072.1 GCA_017938785.1 Clostridia bacterium | reverse complement strand
CTGTGTTGGAGAAGGAAAGAAGAAGTAGAAAGAAGTTGGTCTGACTGAAAGGTCAAGGCTTTCCTGTGTAGTTTTGAAGGTACTGAAAGAGCGAAAGCTCAAAGAAAAGTACAGAATTTCCGGTGACAATAGCCTGAGGGATCCACCTGTTCCCATACCGAACACAGAAGTTAAGCCTCAGCACGCTGATGGTACTTGGCTGGCAACGGCCCGGGAGAGTAGGTCGTCGCCGGATTCAATTCTTTTTGGACATTCCAACTTTGAATGTCCTTTTTCTTTTGCATTTGTGCAACTAAAGCCTCCACATATGTGTCTAATATGTGTTGATACATATGAATGGGAGGAATTATAATGCGCATATTCAGAATAACTCTGCTTTTTATGCTGTGTTTTGCTTTGCTGATCGGTTCTGCACTGGCTGGCAAGCAGATTATTTCCCTACAGTTTCCGGAGGATTTTTCAGGGGAGCTTCGTGATGTCCTTCCGGACGGTACGTTGGTCGTCTGCGGCGGAATAGGATTACCTATGGAAAAAAGGCCTGCCCTGATGGAAATTCAGCTGGATGGTACAATTACCGATGTTACACCAGATGCGGATACCTTTGATGGAAGTTACCGGGATTTCATCGGCCTGGATGAGGATAGTTACATACTCGTGCGCGACGTGCCGAATGATCCGGAGTATCGGGAATATGTTGGGCGTATTGATTCAGACCAGATCAGCTGGCAAAGTAAGCCCATCGCAAATCTTTCTGCGATCGATCGTTTGAAAGATGGCATACTGGTGACCTGTAAACCCCAACCGGTAACTGCTGAAATCCGAAAACTGGATTTTGATGGCAACGAAGTTTGGAAGTTGCGTTTTGAGGAGCGTATGGTCGTCAAGGGCATCCTGGTCGGCGATGACTTTCATGTTGCCTACGGAATGGTGTATGAGGATCCTCAGCCGGACAATCGCGATCAACGTGTTTCCAGCCTCATTTTTGCCTTTGATGATGCTGGGAAATTGCTTTGGCGGCACGATGGCGTTGAGCTGAGTTATTCGTCAGATTTGATCGATGCCGCCTGGACTGGCGATGGCGGTGTGATTGCCATTAGCAGCAGCTGTGCGTACAAATTTGATGCAAACGGAGAGATCTGGCGCAGAGAATTTGATCGCTTTGGAAATACGGCTGTTATTACTTTGGAGGATGGCCGCAGCCTGGTGATATGCGGCGCACACCATGAAACCGGTATGCCGATGCGGATTATAGGTGACGACGGTATACTGCTGAAGGAGACCTATCTGTCTGAGATTGGGCTGGGGAGTGCGGACCCGTTGTGGGTTGGCGATGATTTATACCTGGCTGTCAGTTCCGGAATGAAAGGAATTGTACAGTTGGCTAAGCTGGAGTTGGAGTTTTAAGATATAAAAAGAGCTGCATCACAGGATGCAGCTCTTTACGTTGTTTATTTCTCCTCAAACTCCACAAAATATGCTTCGCTTGTCTTCTTATAAGCATACCTGGAAATCAGGTTCTGGATTCCTTCGATCAGCAGCGCAATACCCACGATGCGCATCAGCAGCAGCGCGGTGTTAAAGGGGTTGATCAGGATGATCGCGCCGAAGGCGATGGACAGGATGGTGGCGGCCAGCTCCAGATACCAGCGGGTCACGCCCATGCGCTTGAAGTTCAGCGTGTACTGTAGCTTGATGATGCCGCCCACCAGCAGCACAGAACCGAAGAACATGGGGAGCAGCGAGAGCAGGAAGCCCTTCAATGCAATGATCAGTATGCCGCTCACCAGCCACATCAGCCCCACAAACATGCCGTTGCTGCGCAGGGAGGACTGGGAATCCAGCTTGAAGTAGCGAATGAGATGTATTGCACCGATCACAATACCGATGATGCCGATTGCGTTGAACACCACGCTGGACGCGAGCCCGGGGAATATGGCCAGAACCAGGCCCAGAGCGCTCATGCAGGCGCCAACTGCCAGCTCTGACCAGCTGAGTTTGAGGGTTCTGCCGAAAAACTTCGGATTGTTTGACATATATTGACACCTCCTGACAGGGTTCTTGATCTTCATTATATCATTGTGGGCAAAGGATTTCAATATGCGTTAAAATCCTATGAAAATCGTCGGGATTAGGATTGACATGCCCGTATAGTGGTGATAAAATAGCAGAGGATAAACCGAGTAAATCACTCGGAATTAGAAACCGCCGATCGAAGGGAGGAATGTGCTTGAAGCTTTCAACGCGGGGCCGCTACGGCATTCATGCCATGTACGACCTGGCCAAGCATTACGGCGACGGGCCCCAGTCCATCAAACTGATTGCGGAGCGTCAGGGCATTCCGGAAGCCTATCTGGAGCAGCTGATTGCAATCCTGCGCAAAGAGAAGCTGGTCATCAGCAACCGTGGTGCGCAGGGTGGCTATCGTTTGGTGCGTGAGCCCAAGGACATGACCGTGGGTGATGTGCTGCGGGCCTTGGAGGGCGGCCTGAATCTGGTGGACTGCCTGCTGGAGGAGGACAGCTGCGGTAAGACCTGCGCATGTCCCAGCCGTGTGGTCTGGATGAAGATTCGGGATGGCCTGAACAGCATTGTGGACGGTATTACGCTCCAGGATATGATCGACGAATACGCGTGCCCGACGGCACAGGGGGAAGAACTATGAAGCGAATCTATATGGATAACGGCGCAACCACGCGCGTAACCGAGCCTGTTTTCGAGGCGATGAAGCCCTATTTCTGCGAAATCTGGGGCAATCCGTCCTCCGCACATAACTTTGGCTATGTTTCCCGCCACGCCATCGACGCGGCCCGCGAACAGGTGGCCAAGGCCATCAATGCCGATGTGGGTGAAATCTACTTCACCGGCTGCGGCACCGAGTCCGATAACTGGGCCGTGCGCGGCGCAGCTTACCAGAACATCAAGAAGGGTAAGCATATCATCACTACCACCATCGAACACCATGCCATCCTGCACACCTGCGAACAGCTGGAAAAGGAAGGCTTCGAAGTCACCTACCTGCCCGTGGATGAAACCGGCCTGGTGACCGCCCAGCAGCTGGAAGCCGCCATCCGTCCGGATACCACCCTGGTTTCCATCATGGCCGCCAACAACGAAATTGGCACCTTGGAGCCCATCGACGAGCTGGCTGCAGTTTGCAAGGCCAAGGGCGTACTCTTCCACACAGACGCCGTACAGGCCATCGGCAGCGTGAAGATTGACGTGAAGGCCATGGGCATTGATATGCTGTCCATGTCCGGCCATAAGTTCCATGCGCCCAAGGGCATCGGCGTTCTGTACATCCGCAAGGGCGTCAAGCTCCAGCGCCTGATCAACGGCGGCGCTCAGGAGAAGACCCAGCGCGCAGGCACCGAGAACCTGGCTTCCATCGTGGGCATCGGCAAGGCCATCGAAATCGCCACCGCTGATATCGACGGACACAATGCACAGCTCTCCGCCATCCGCGATCACATGATCGATCGCATCCTGAAGGAGATTCCCTACAGCCGCCTGAACGGCCATCCCACCAAGCGTCTGCCGGGCAACGTGAACGTTTGCTTCCAGTTCATCGAGGGCGAAGGCTTGCTTATGCTGCTGGATAACTTCGGCATCGCCGCTTCCTCCGGCTCTGCCTGCACCAGCGGCAGCCTGGATCCCAGCCACGTTCTGCTGGCCATCGGCCTGCCCCACGAAAT
>JAGBAU010000071.1 GCA_017938785.1 Clostridia bacterium | reverse complement strand
CCCCCTGCTTGAGCCTGAACAGTACGACAGCTACACCGTGGCCATGAACAAGGTAAACGAAATGGAAGCCAACCAGGAAGCCGTGGCCCAGGCCGCAGCAGACGAAGCTGCTGCTGAAGCTATGGCGATTCTTACCGGGGAAATTGAAGTGGAGGATGCATGAAGATGAAGAATGGAAATGCTGAAATGATTCCTGTAACGATTGGCGATCAGACAATTATGAATGTGACTGCTGGTACGGAGCCCAGGCACATTCATTGCGCTGGCGGTGGCGGCGGCAGAACCCCGGATAGATACAGCGGCATGGGTGGCGGCGGTAGTAAGCCTGTATTGTGCGCTGCGCCCGGAAGTGGCGGCGGCAAATACTATGGCCCGGTTTGCGGTAGCGGAGGTAGACGCTGATGGCCCATGAATTTCGATTTCTGAGCCCAGGGATGCAGAAGCAGTGCGCCAGCATGCGCAGGGCGATGGACAGGCACATTTCATCCATTGCTAAAACGCCTGCTGAGATCAACGATGCGGACAACATGGCCTGCATCCGCATCTGGAAGCCGGGCAAGTTCAGTGCAGGCGATGCAAACACAGCCCCGGATGTGCGCATGCATGAGGATATTCCTTACAAATGCTTCCAGTCTCATGATTCCACGGCCAACCCCGCATGGAACCCGAAGGACGCGCCTGCACTGTGGATTCAGTACCACGGCACAACGCCGGAGACGGCGCGGCCCTACATTGCGCCCACCGGCGCACATGATATGTACAAGGCCGGTGAATACATGATCTGGACGGATGGCACGGTAAAGCACGCCACACAGGACACAGCTTACGGCCCGGACGTATGGCCGGACGCGTGGGAAGATGCATAAGAAAGGAGCGATACAATGGCAGTTAAAGTGGGCAATGCGAGCATATCGGAAAACGGGACGATACGCGGAAGCGCCGGCGATCAGAACGGCAGAGAGGTATACATTCGCAACTGGTACCTGCGCAAAGAAGAGTGGTACACCCTGATCCCCACCGACCCGAACATGCTGGAATACATTGCGCTGGCGATGGAGCGCGCATGCAAGAACGACGACATCGGCTACGACCAGAACGAGAACCGCACCCTTTGGAACAACGTGCGCGACAAGGGCTACGACCCGGCCAAGACCACCAAGAAGGTGGAAACGGACTGCGCGGAACTGGCTGCGCTCTGCGCCCAGTATGCCCTTGTGATGACCGGCAAGACCGGTGTGGTGGTGGCGGACAGCTACACGGCAAACCTTGCCGCCAATCTGGTAAAGACCGGCTACTTCAAGAAGCTCACGGCAGATAAGTACACCAACAAGGACGATTACCTGCTGCGCGGCATGATACAGGTGACCCGCAAGAAGGGACATGCCTGGGTGGTTCTGAGCAACGGCGAGAAGGCCAGCCTGAAGGAATTCTACGCCGAGGAGCCGAAGCCCGTGGAACCCCAGCCTGAAGCCCCTGCCGTACCGGACTACAACACCTTCACCATTGCAGACGGCACATGGAACGTGCGCAGCGGCCCCGGCACGAAGTATGATTCCGTAGGCCGGGTAAAGGGCGGCATGAAGGTGGAAGGCGTGGATACGGACGGCTGGGTGCCGATTAAGTTTGAAGAGAAGGTTCGCTGGATCGGCCCCAGCGCCGTGAAGAGGTGAGGCCGATGAACGATGCAGTATTTTCCGCGCTGATCACCGGCGGGCTGGCGCTGATCGGCGTGGTGGTAACGAGCGTGGTGACCAGCAGAAAGAACCAGCGCGAGATTGAGCACAAGCTGGAAACCCATCAGGCCGTGACCGATACCAAACTGGACGAGCTTACCCGCGAGGTGCGCCTGCACAACGGATTTGCGGAGAAGATCCCCGTGATGCAGGAGCAGATCAAGGAACTGAAAGGCTCTGTTGAAGTGCTGAAGAACTACCATATGGAATAAGGAGGAACACCATGAGCAACAAAACCTATGACATTCTGAAGTGGATCGCCATGATCGTACTGCCCGCACTGGGCACGCTGTATTTCGCCCTTGCCGGTATCTGGGGCTTCCCCTACGGCGAGGAGATTGTCGGCACCATTACCGCGCTGGACGCTTTCCTGGGCGCGATTCTGGGTGTGAGCACTGCGAGCTACAACAAGCAGCAGGCCGCTGCCAGCAAGCCTGTGGAGGGCCAGTAAAAAGCAGGGCAGATTCCCTGCACTGGCGGGGCTGGATGCAATAGAACTGAAGGCCCTGCTGAAGCGCAGCACTCTGAGCCGGGAAGACCGGCAGATTGCCATTTCCTGCCTGATATGGAACATGGATTACATTGACATTGGCGCGGCGGTTCACATGGACAGAACCACCGTAAGCCGCCGGATGCGGAACGTGATCGCACCACAGCTGGAAAGACTACAGAAAAAGATTAAGACCACAGCTTAATGCTGCGGTCTTTTTCATTTTTTGGGCAAAAAACAGTCCCTATGACTACCACCTCATAGGGACTGAACGTTTGGTCTTACAGCTTCAGATCCGAAGAACTGCTAGAACCGTGTTGCACAATTCAAGTATACACCATTATCAAACCCGTGTCAACCCTCCGGAATTTCCGGAGGGTTCTTTTTTATGCCCATTTTTGCATCATATCTGCCCGTTTCTGCATCACAAACGCCCCCGGCGATTTTCCGAATCAGCGATAATCCAGGCGAGGAGGTGACCTGAATTGTTTGGCAACAACCCCTATCCATACATGCCGCAAGGTCCTGCATACCAGCGCCCGGCGTTTCAGCAGCCCATGCAGATGTACCCGCAGCAGATGCAGCAGCCCGCCATGATGCAGGACGGCAGCATACAGGCGCGCTTCGTGTCCGGTCGGGAGGAAGCTGTGGCCTCCAACGTAATGCCCGGCAGCATGTTCCTTTTCCACGACCGCGCAAACGGCATGATCTATTCCAAGCTGATCGACCCGCAGACGGGCATGCCTGAATTCAAGGCATACGCCGAGGTACAGCCGGAACAGCAGCAGGCTCCGCAGTATGTGACGGCGGATGCGTTCGCGGCCTTCCAGCAGCAGATTGAGCAGCGCTTTGCTGCACTCACCCCCAAGACCAGCAGAAAGGCGGTGGTTGTAAATGATGATGAATAGCCCCCTGCAGCTGATCCAGATGATCCAGCGCGGCGGCAACCCGCAGCAGCTGGTGATGCAGGCAGCACAGAACAACCCCATACTGCGGCAGGCAATGCAGGCAGTTAACGGGCGCACCCCGGAGCAGGTGCGCGATATGGCCTATCAGATGGCCCGGCAGCAGGGCGTTGACCTCGACAGGTTGGCAAAGCAGCTGGGCATCAAGCTCCCCAAATAAGGTTCACACGGTGAGTGCACGCGCCGTTTGAATAAATACATTCACAGGAGGTATCACCTATGGACAATGACTTCGCAATGGGCTATGCAATGGGCACGGATTCCAATTGCAACAACAACGGTGGCGGCTTCGGCTTTGACGGTGGCTGGGGCGGTCTGCTGGGCCTGATTGTCGTAGCCAGCCTGTTCGGCTGGGGCGGCATGGGCGGCGGCTACGGCGGCTGGGGCGGTGCTGGCCTGCAGGGCATGGCTACCCGCGCAGACATCAACGAAGGCTTCGCTCTGAACAACATCACCGGCGGCATTACCGCCATCCAGCAGGGCATCTGCGATGCGACCTACAACCTGAACAACACCATCACCAACGGCTTCCACGGCGTGGACAGCGGCCTATGCAACCTGCAGCACTCCATTTCCGATTGCTGCTGCCAGACTCAGAACGCCATCCAGAACGTGCGCTACGACATGGCTACCCAGGCATGCGACACCCGCAACCTGATCCAGAACGTGGCCCGCGACATCACCGACAACCAGAACGCCAACACCCGCAGCATCCTTGACTTCCTTGTCAACGATAAGATCACCACCCTGACTGCCGAGAACCAGTCCCTGAAGTTTGCCGCTTCCCAGGCACAGCAGAATGCCTTCATTACTGCCAACCAGGAAGCTCAGACCGCAGAACTGATCCGCCGTCTGGGCCGTGACTGCCCCGTACCGGCGTACGTCGTACCCAACCCCAACTGCTGCTATGGCAACCCCACCGGCGTGGGCTATGGCAACAACGGTTGCGGCTGCGGCTTCTGATCGACCATTTCCCCGCTTGACGGGTGACTTCGGGCGGAGGTAACCCCTCCGCCCTGATTAAAGGAGGTAGAATATGGCAAACATTATCGATGTAAAGCAGAAAATGCTTGATCGGCTTATGACTATGGATCTGAGCAATGTAACCATCTTTGAGCTTGGACAGTATGTGGGCGTGCTCAGGGCGCTTGCGGACATCAACGAAAAGCCTTACATGGATACCTTGACGGAAATGATGGCCAACATCAGCAAGCCGAAGGAACCGATACCGGCCGGTATTGGCTATGCGATAGGTGGTGAATGATATGGCATGCAATGACAACTATATCTGTCATCTCTGCCCGAAGCTGATCCTGTCTCAGGCCGTCACCTTCGCAGATGGCACGCTCACGATCAACCTTCCCGCAGGCAGCTATAATGCAGCCCAGAAGTATTGCATCGTTGTGGCGCAGGCGATCCCGGCAGAAACCACCATCACAGCACCTGTGGTCGTAACCATCGGCGCCGGTACGGTAGAATATCCGCTGACCAACCGCTACGGCGCGCAGTTGACCGCGAACCTGATTCGCACCCGCACCAAGTACGCGACCTGCGTATCTACCACGGCGACCGGCGGCGCGTTCCGCATGCTTGGCATGCCCAAGGGATGCTGCCCGGTAACCAGCAACCTGACCGCTATTGACGGCACTGCACCTGCTGCAGCGCCTGCGGAAGGAGGTGTATAATATGGCAATGAGTCCTGGCATGAAGATGATGATGCTTCAGCGCACGGCGCAGGATCGCAGCCGCAACCAGTCTGAGTATGGCGGCGGAAACGGCAGGCGCATGATCGGTTACGACCGCGACATGAACGGCAATGCGCCTGCACTTGGCCATGGCGTAGAGCCTGGTAGGGATACCCCTATGCATGGAGCCTATGGGCCGGAATCCCGCCAGAGAGAAGGCCGGGGCAGATACATGTATGGTAATGCCGGCGGTCAGATGAACGCATATGGCACGGAAGCCCGGCGCCAGAGGGATAGCCGAGGCCGATACATGACAGCTGATGACGTGGACTATGAAGATGAAGAAGACGGCCGAGCTTATAGTGCGGGTTCTGAGATGCGTGGCGGAAACGGCTACGGAGATATCTATGCCAAGGGAACCATATACGCACCAGGAGCGATGAACAAACCTGCATACCATGGCGACCGCCATGAGGCGATGGATCAGCCTGTAGATGAACGAACCGCACGCAAGTGGGTAAAGGGAATGAAGTATACAGAGCAGGAGGGCGGCGAAGAGAGGCATGGTGAAAAATTCTCTGTGGCAATAACGGAACAGATCCGCAAGATGGCTTGCCCGCGCTGCAAGAACTGGGAATTCTACGTAGCCATGAATGCGATGTATGCCGATTACTGCAAGGTAGCAAAGAAGGAAGGCGTAGACAAGCCGGAGTTCTACGGTAAGCTTGCAGAAGCGTTTCTCTGCGACGAGGATGCAGGAGAGCATAAGCTTCGCAAATACATGGAGATCATTCCTGAACAATAAAACCGGGGCTTTGCCCCGGTTTTATTTGCTGAATACGTTGGTAATAGCGTTGGTAATAGAACGGAATTTTGAAGAATTTAAAGGAATTACAGGGAATTATTGAAGCCTAGTAGCAGAATTAAATAGTAAGCCTAGATGATAGAAAATTGAGCAAAAACACTAAAATAGAGCATGAAAAAGCCCTGAAATATGTTGAAAATCAACAACTTCCAGAGCGTGTGGCGGAGAAGGAGGGATTTGAACCCTCGCGGCAGTTATCCCACCCTACTCCCTTAGCAGGGCAGGGTTCCGAGGCTGAGAAGCCCTGAAAATACGCACTTTTTGAAAATTGTGTTGGTAATAGGTTGGTAATAGAAATCAACCTGTAGACGCGTTGCGGGGGCGCGCGGGCTGCTGTATCTTGTTGACTGCGCTGATCGAATCAGCCATATCCGGGTGAATATAGCGCTGTGTGGTTGTAAAGCGGGCGTGGCGCATGACCTTCTGAATGACGGAAGGAGCCACATCTGTTCCGATAGCAAGGGCGGTAGCGGTGGTGTGACGGCAGGAGTACATGGGAAGATCACGCAAATGGTATTCTCGGGTGAAATCATGATAATCATCATAGAAGGTCCATCTGTCTGTATAGAGGATCCGCTGCGATGCTGATTCGGGCGTATAAGTAAAGATACGATCAAGAACAGGAATGAGAACATCCGCAATGACGATGGGCGTCTTTTTGCGTATGCCGGTCTTGAGGCCGCCGCCGCTGATGAGGCGGGATTCAAGATTCACCATGCCTTTGGTGCAAATGCAGAGCTCGCCGGGCATCATGCCGGAATAGATCATCAGGAGCAAATAGGCTGCGACGACGTTTTCATTGTCGAAGGCATTCCAGATAACAGCGAGCTCGTCCATGTTCCAGGGCTGCTGCTCCTTTTCATCGAGCTTTGGAAGCGTGATATAGCTGGACATGTTCACGGTGGTCTGCTGATCTGCGATGGCGAGCTTGAACAGGTGGGAAAGCAGCGACTTTATATCACGGGCGGGATAATATGTGGGGGCAACCTCATTTACAATATCGCGCAGACGGATGATGCTCAGATCGGAAATGGCCATGCTATGAATATCGGAGAGCTTGTTCCAGGCGATGCGGTAAGCCGTTTGTTTGGACGAGGAGAGCTTGACGAGATCGGACTTAGACCAGGAATTGTAGTAATATGCGAGACTGCGAGAGGCGGTGGCAGGCTGATTTCGCAGCTTGGGAATGTATTCCAGGGCTTCCTTCTTGGTAGAAAAACCGCCCTTGGTTTTGCGGATCCTTTTGCCGTCGGCATTCCAACCGCAGACAACTTCGATAGTCCAGCACTTTCCACGCTTAAAAACGGTTCCCTGGCCATTGCCGCGCCGCTTGACGCTGCGCTTTTTGCGGTCTAGGACAGCGGACTGCTTTGCACCGCACCAGTTGCAGAACAATGAGCCGTCTGCAATTTCCAAAGTACATTTTCTGCACAACAAAAAGAATCACCCCTCAACACTTGAAAGGTGGCAGGAAATATGCTATACTAAGCTTGCGTGAGCGAAGTATGGCACTACCTGCCACTTCGGAATACCGGCTGCTGATGCAGCTGGTATTTTTTTATACCCTGATATTCCCTGAGTACGGATGCAGGGCTTCCCACAGGAAGTAGATCGCCAGCGCAAGCGTGATTACCAGCGCAATGCCCAGCGCACAGATGATGATGTTTCTTGTGGTTATACCCTTGCCGCCGCTGATGATGCGGTTGTCCTTTTCTGCGATCAGGCGCTCCAGCACATCCACCTTGGCATTGGCTGCGCCCAGCTCCGCGCTCTGATCCTTGATGATGGTGCGCAGGTTGACAAGCCGCTTATCTGCATCATCGTACAGCGCTTCAAGCTCCGTGATGCGCTGGCGCTTTTCATCCAGCCGGGCCTGCGCGTGGCTGCTGCATTCATCTGGGTTGCAGTCAGCTTTACGCGGCGTGCCGAAGTAATCCCGCAGATCAATTCCAAGCGTTGTACAGATCAGCCAGATGGTGGAGCAGTTGCTGTCGGTAAGCTTACCAAGCTTCAAATTCGTGAGTGTTTTCTCGGACAAACCGATGTATTCTGCGAGCAGCGCGCAGTTTACAGTTTTAAATTCCGGGTGTGCCGCCTTGTATTCCAGCACTTCTGGCGGCGGGTTCTTCTTGATTGCTTCGATTTTATCAAATAGAACCTTGCTATTCAGCTTAAATTCCGTGCTTTGCTGCACTAAAATCACCTCAATTCGGGAGACGCACCGGAATCTTGCTTCCGGCACAAATTGGAAGTCCAATACCCGAAAAGAGGTGATTTTCGCTTCTGTTTGGAAGCCTGATACCTGAATTTGGGTATTTGGATTCTGTTCTTGAGGAGTCAGGGGGTGTCGTTTCGGCATCCTAAGACATGGGAGCAGTAACCAAATACCCTTGTCATATGCCAAATACTGTGCTAAATTTCAGTCATCGAACAGCCGAGCCGCAGAAGTTGGCTATCGATCACGGCTTCCACGGTGTGCATTCCGTCATCATCGATGCGGCGAATCTTTTCGATGAGTTTGTATTCATAATCACTCAGGCCGGCATGCGGATAACCTACCAGTTCATCCACACTGCAGCCAAGGCCATCTGCCAGCAGCACCAGATGCTCCACATCCGGGTATGCATACCCAAGTTCCCAGTTGGAAATGCGGTTCTGCGAAATGCCGGTTTTATGGCCGAGCGCCGTTTGGGTAAGACCAACGCGCTCACGGATCATTTTCAACCTGCGACCGAATGCACGTTTTTTCACTTCATCCACCATTAAGCATCACCCCTTTTTTTATACATTATATAGCAAGAAAATTGCTATGTCAATGATATTAAGCAAGAACAATGCGATTTAACAAAGGAGGAACCACAATGGCAAGACGCAATTACCCCAAGAAGAGAAGGCAGATGATCCT
>JAGBAU010000070.1 GCA_017938785.1 Clostridia bacterium | reverse complement strand
CGATGAAACCTCCGTTTTCAAGCTGGCTTTGGCTGAGAAAGTTCAGAGCTTCATTGATGGCTTCGATGATCCGAATATTGTTACCGCGGTTGCAAGCGAGCGCCTGAATGCACATGGCGGTTACGTCCGTATCTCCGTACTGGCCCATTACAGCCCAGCCACCGTCTGCCTTTTGCATTTCCAGCAACTTTTCAATCACGGCTTCAATCGTCCATTGCTCAGATTCTGCACCATTGTTCAGAAGATGGAGGCCGTAGACATAGCTCATTACTCCAAGCTTGCCGATGGTTTCGTCTGCAATGCCGCCTGGAATCATATCTGCAGCACCGCAGGCGTTCACAGCAAGCGCACATTTCTGGCGGGTAACGGGATTGCTGATTCCATCCTTTTCAAGCAGGGGGGCGGCATATCGAACATATTCCGTATAATCCAGATCAGTTCCAAACCTGTTCAACAGGAGAACATAATAATCCATCGTGCTGCCGGCTGCGGGAGAAACGGTTTCATCCAGCCATTCCTGCACGGTTTTTCCATTGCCGGCAAAGGTGAGAATGCCGTCAGAGATATCCTGATAGACCTCCTGCGCCAAAGCTGAAAAGGGCGTGAGCGCAAATATAAGCACCAATGCCCAGTTAAACAGTTTTTTCATTCTCATTTTGCAGCGGAAACGGTTGCCTTGTATACAGGAGGCACGAGGGTCATGGTTTCACTGTGAGCAGAAATCAGGTATTCACCGGCTTCCAGTGAAATGGTAACCTTGCCTTCTGCATCGGTTTTGAGCTCGGTATCTTCACCGTTCACGGTGATCACCGCGCCTTCCACAGGAACATACACCGCGTTCCAGTCTGCATCGTAAGTTTGAGCGGAAAGGGACAGCTTGAAACTGCCGTCTGCATCGACTTCATCAAGTTCAAAGAAACTGAATGTATCAGACCAGTTTTCAAGGTCAGTGAATGCATAAGCATAGATGCAGTCACCGTCACTGAGAGGATCCAGCAGGCTGAAGGCGGATACATTGTTCACGTAATAGCCATAGCTTCCACCATTTTCAACGCCCCACAGGCGGCTCATGCTCAGACCGTAGCCCTGGTCCGCGGCTGCGTAGCCGGCTTCGGAACCGCCGGGGTAGACGAGATCATGGGCAGCGATCAGAGCTTCGTGGAAGTTGACGACGCCGTCGCCGTCCATATCATTTACATTCACGGCTTCGGAGGCCATGACCAGATTGCCCTGGTCGTCGCTGATGGTGACATAGATGGTTTCCGCAGCTGCGATGCCGTTCAGGAAAACAAGTGCCAGAACGATGCTCAAATACTTCTTCATAAGATGACCTCTTTTCTTTTGAATGTGCATCGCTTTGGGATGAAATGCAGGATAAACAAAAAGTGCGCCTTGCCACATATGGCTTCGGACGCACAGTTCTTCGGAAATCGAGGCAGAACCCTCGTTTCCCAAAGGCTGCGCTTTTCCTACCCAAAAACGGTTGCCTTTTTTCACAGCAAGCTGTGATTATGCTCAGATTTCCCAGTCGACCCGACTTATGCCTGCGGCAATTACGGTAATGGTGGTTGCGACGGATTTGCACCGTACTTCCTCTGAAAAATATGAATTTTACTTCAAGTGTTAGTTTAGCACAAAGCACTTTGTCCGTCAATACTACGCAGCTAAGAATTTCACGGAAAAGCGCACGGCTTCGTATAAAGCTGTTGAAATTTGAATTGGTCTGTGTTAAAATAAAGTCACTGAAATAACGTACAGGGGTGAAATCATGGGCAAAGGTATTTGTGTTGCTGGCAATATGATCGTAGATATTATCTATCCGACTATGGGTTGGCCGAAGCAGGGCCAGCTGGTACATATTCTGGACGGCATTTCCCGCGCGACCGGCGGCGCTGTCTGCAATGTTATTATCGATCTGGCAAAGCTTGACCCCGATATGCCCCTCTATGCACTGGGCAAGATCGGCAAGGACGCCGAGGGCGAGCTGATCATGGAAAAGCTCGGCGAGCATAAAAATATTGATACCGCCAACGTAATCCAGGATGGCATATCCGCCATTACCCTGGTTCTTTCCGATACCGTATCCAAGGAGCGCACCTTCTTTACCTACCTGGGCGCGAATGCAAAGTTCGATGTGGACGATGTGGATTGGGATAAGCTGGACTGCAACATCCTGCACATCGGCTATATCCTGTTGCTCAACGCGCTGGACCAGGAGGATCCGGAGTATGGCAGCCGCATGGCACGCCTGCTCTCCAAGGCGAAGGAGCATGGCATCAAGACCTCCATCGACGTTGTCAGCGAAGCCAGCGACCGCTTCCGCCGCCTGGTGCCTCCGGCACTGAAGTACACCGACTACTGCATCATCAACGAACTGGAGGCCTCCCAGACCACTGGTATCGAACTGCGCGATGCGGAGGATAAGCTGATTTACGAAAACCTGCCCAAGGCACTTCAGCGCATGAAGGAAATGGGCGTTTCCACCTGGGCGGTTATCCATAGCCCCGAAGGCGGATTCGGCATCGATGAAAACGGAAATTACATCGCCAAGGAAAGCCTGCACTTGCCGGAAGGCTACATCAAGGGCAGTGTTGGCGCAGGCGACGCATTCTGCGCAGGCGTGCTCTGCGGTGCGGAGCACGGCGACAGCCTCGAGGACGCAATCGTTCTGGGCATTGCATCCGCCGCAGCTTCCCTCAGCGAAGCAAACGCAACCGACGGCATGCGTACTGAAGCGGATGTGAAGAAGCTCTACGCAGAACTTCGTTGAATGGAATAGCTCATTTTGAGCGTCTGGTTTATGACCAGACGCTCAAAATAGTTTTGCAGGACGGTTGACCCTTCTGAAGGAGACCAATGCCGTGAAGAGGAGAAACAGGCATGCAAAGAGGTAACTGCCGTTTCCGCTGAATACGTACATAACCAGCATCGTAAACGAAAAGAGTAAGCCGCGCGGAGCATTGCGCCGGTTGAAGAGCAGCTGGGCGAGGTGCTTGAACTTCAGCAGTTGTCTCTTTTTTTCAATCTGAGTGGGAAGGGAAATTTCCGGATGTTCGGCAATGAGCTGGGAGAGTATATCTCCATCCACAATCGCCAGCCTGGGCATTTTCAGGGAAGAGGCGAATGAGCGCACTTCAGAACTGCATTTTCCGCTGGTGCAGATGATGAGCCTGTCCGTTCCGCGAAATTCCCGCCATATACGAAAAACATCCGTTTCAGCAAGCTGCATGGAAGGATGCAGTAATTCGATGGAAACGGGCGCTTCGTGCGGGTAGCTGCCGGAAATCAGGTTCTGTATGATCTGACGGGCATCTTCCGTATCCATGCAGGCGATTTGCATCAGCGTGCTGCCGGATTTCATGCGCAGAAGCTTTCGCTGATGCCATGCGGTCCGGCAGATCAGCCGGCTTAGTTTTGCAAGCGTTTTCAAAATGACCGCGCAGCACACCACGGCCAGCAGGATTGCAAGAACATGGTTCTGGAATGCTGCCTCGAAATACAGAAACAAGCCTGCGGCCAGGACGGAAGTAAGGACAAATCTGTCAATTTTTTTCCCCATGAGCTTCCTCCGTGAAGGGTTTTTGAATAGTTTTGACGAAATAAAAAAGAATATACATCCGATAGATTTGGAACGGGAGGGATGCAGCATGCGTGTTGGCATCATGGGCGGAACGCTCGATCCTGTGCACAACGGCCACATCCAGGTAGCGAAGGCTGCGCTTGATCAGCTCGGCCTGGACAGCGTAATGCTCCTGCCGGCCGGTGATCCGCCCCATAAGAGCAACCCCATATCCAAGCAGGACCGCCTTGAAATGGTCCGCCTGGCAGCTGGGGAAGTGAAGGGCCTGTTTCCCAGTGATATTGAAATCAACCGAAAGGGAACAACCTATACCGTGGATACCCTGCGCCAGCTGCATAGGGAGAATCCTTCGGTGGAATGGTATTATCTGATTGGCGCGGACACGCTGGATGTATTGGATACATGGCGCAGTTTTAAAGAGGTTGCGAAGCTTTGTATCTTTGCGGTAACCGGCCGTGCAGATGCGGATGCCAGCAGGGCGAAGGCAAAAGCGCTCCAGGATGAATACGGAGCCCAATTTGTTCTGTTGAACTTTTCGGGACCGGACATCTCCTCTTCCGAAGTGAGAAAACGCGTCGCAGAGGGACTTGAGATTGACACAATCGTACCGACTTCGGTCTGTAAATATATAAAAGACCATGGTTTGTATATTTCCAACCGGTCAAAGGACGAAATTCTTGAGCATCTGCGAAAAAACCTGAAGCCTGCGCGTATGAAGCATACGATGGGGGTGGCTGAAACGGCTGTACGCCTGGCGGAGCGTTTTGGCATTGATCCGGTACGGGCAGAGTTTGCCGCGCTTTTGCACGATTGTGCGAAGTATATGCCTCTGGAAGAAATGCAAAGCCTTGTGAAGAAGTATATTCCGGACACAGACGAATTGGAACTGGAGGCAGTCAGTGTACTGCATGCCCCTGCGGGCGCAGTATATGCTGCGCAGGAATTTGGAATTCGTGATCCTGAGATTCTTTCAGCGATTCGAAAGCATACGCTGGGGGACGTCAGTATGAGCCCGCTGGAGGCGCTCATCTATACGGCTGATTTTATTGAACCTGGACGGGAAGACTTCCCGGGATTGGCTGAGGCACGTCAGCTTGCCGAAACAGATATTTACAGGGCAATGTGCAAGTGTGCACAGCTTACCAATGAACATGTAAAAAGTCAGGGCAGGCGGCCTCATCCCAGGTCGCTGGCCATGCTGGAAGCATTCTATCACAGTATAAAGGAGGAAAAACAATGATCGATTCCAAGGCTTTGGCGCTTAAGGCAGCAAAATTCCTGGACGAAAAGGGTGCAAATGATATTCAGATTCTTGAGGTTTCCCATCTGACCTCGATTACCGATTATTTTGTATTTGCAAACGGACGTAACATTCAGTCCGTACGTTCCCTGGCGGAGGATCTGGAGGATAAGCTGGCTGCTGAAGGTATCGAACCCCGCCGCAAGGAGGGCGAGCGCGATTCCAAGTGGATTGTTCTGGATTATGCACATGTGATTGTACATATCTTCCACCCTGAAGAACGTAATTTCTACAACATCGAAAGACTCTGGCAGGATGGTTCCAATCAGGTGGAATTCATTCCGCTGGACGAACAATAAACCCAGAATAAATCGAAACGCTAACGGGCGAGAGGTAAGACTATGGAAAAACGTGAACACATTATTTTTAATCCCGAAATGGAATGTATGAGCCGCGACGAGCGCATTGCTCTTCAGAACGAGCGGCTTCGCGAAGTTGTTCGCCATGAGTACGACAACGTCAAGCTCTACCGTGACCGCATGGACGCCAAGGGAGTTAAGCCCGAAGATATCCGCACCATTGAAGATTTGCGCTACCTGCCCTTCACCGAAAAAACGGATCTTCGTGACGAGTTCCCCTACGGACTGCTGGCAGTTCCCAAGAGCGAAATTGTGCGCATCCATGGTTCTTCCGGTACCACCGGCAAGCCCATCGTTTCCGGCTATACTCGCGAAGATGTAGATATCTGGTCTGAGCTTATGGCGCGTACGCTGACCGCTGCCGGCACCACCAAGGAAGACATCGTGCAGGTTGGCTACGGCTTCGGCCTGTTCACCGGCGGTTTCGGTGCATATCAGGGCGCAGACAAGATCGGCGCAATGGTCATCCCTATGTCCAGCGGCAATACCCAGCGCCAGATCATGATGATGCAGGAAATGGGCTCCACGGTGCTGTGCTGCACGCCGTCCTATGCGGTATTCCTCGGTGAAAGCATTCGCGAAGCGGGCCTTGATCCCCAAAAGGATCTCAAGCTCAAGGCGGGCTGTTTCGGCGCAGAACCCTGGTCTGAGGCCATGCGTCAGAAGATTGAAGAGCTGCTGTGCATCGATGCCTGCGATATCTATGGCCTGACTGAAATCTGTGGCCCCGGTGTTGCATTCGAATGCCTGGCAAAGCAGGGCATGCACATCAACGAGGACCACGTGATTGCTGAAATCATCAATCCCGCAACCGGCGAACCCCTGCCTTATGGTCAGGAGGGTGAACTGGTGTTCACGACGATCACCAAGCGCGGTATGCCGATGCTTCGCTACCGCACCCATGACCTGTGCACCCTGACCGACGAACCCTGCGAGTGCGGTCGTACCCTGGTGCGCATGGGCCGCATCACCGGCCGTACTGATGATATGATCATCATCCGCGGCGTAAACGTATTCCCGAGCCAGATTGAATCCGTTCTGGTGGGCATTCATGGCGTTGCGCCTCACTACATGCTCTATGCTGATCGTGTGAATTCTGCCGACACCCTGGAAATCCAGGTTGAAATGACGGA
Source organism: Clostridia bacterium (assembly GCA_017938785.1). The sequence continues at coordinate 6,372 of JAGBAU010000070.1, read as the reverse complement.
ATCCATGTTCTCCGATACCGTTTCCGAAATCGAAGCCCTTCGCAAGCTGATTGTTGAAAAGGTGAAGTCCACCGTTGGTATCAGTACGAAGGTTACACTGGTTGCTCCCAAGTCCATTCCGAGATTCGAAGGCAAGGCAAAGCATGTGGTTGACCGCCGCAAGCTGTAAAGAAAGGGGTTCAAAAGATATGTTTATTAAGCAGATTTCTGTTTTTCTTGAAAATCGTCCTGGCACCCTGCGCGAAATGACCGCTCTGCTCGGTTCCGGCAACATCGATATCCGTGAAATTTCCGTTGCGGATACCCAGCATTTCGGTATTGTTCGCCTGATCATCAAGTCCGATTCTATTGATAAGGCGATGTCCCTGCTGAAGGGCGCCGGTTATACTGCCCGCATCAACAACGTCATCTGTGCTGAAATCGATGACAAGCCCTCCGGACTTGCCAATCTTCTGACCATCATTGAAAACGAAAACCTGTCTGTCGAATACATGTATTCCTTCCGCAGAACTTCCGAGACTCAGGGCCTGATGGTTCTGCGCCTCTCCGAAAAGGAGCGCGGTCTCGCGGTTCTCAATGCCTATGGTGTGCGTCTGCGCACCCAGGAAGAAGTGGACAGCCTTTAATTCCTTAAATCAAATCAGGAGGACTATGGCCTTTGGATAAGTTGCGCAGCGAGATGAATCCGGCGTTCCAGTGGGATCTCTCAGACATTTTTAAAAATCGTGAGGCCTGGGAACGGGCATTCCAGGAAGCTACTAAAGCAGTCGCTGAGGTGCCTGCCATTGCAGGTACCCTCGGCGAATCCGCAGAGTCGCTGAAGGCGGGACTTGATAAGCTCTATGCCGCTGCTGAAAAGGCGGAGCGCGTCTATGTATATGCATTTCTCAATTCTTCGGGAGACAACGGGAATGCTGAGGCGCAGGAGATGGAAGCGCGCGCAACGCGGCTTTTCGTCGACTTTTCCACGGCTTCTGCTTTCCTGAATCCCGAGATACTTTCCATAGATACTGAGCGCCTGAACGCCTGGATGGAGTTGCCTGAACTGGAAGTCTACCGCCATATGCTCTTTGATGTATGCCGCGGACGCGAACACACCCTCAGCGAAGGGGAGGAGCGCCTGCTTGCGATGCTCGGAGATGCATCTCAAACGCCCATCAAGACCTACGATCTCTTTGAAAGCGTAGACATGCGGTTTGAAAATATGTCCGACGGCAGTCCGCTGACGCATGCACTCTTCGGTAATTATCGCGAAGCACGCGGTGCGGATATCCGCAAGGAAGCTTTCGAAAAGTATTTCGGCGAGTTCGGCAAGTATATCAATACCATGGCCTCCCTGTACTCCGGCAGCGTGAAGTTCGACAGCTATTTTGCCCAGGCAAGAAGGTATCAAAGTGCGCTGGAATCCGGTTTGCATGCAGATAATGTGCCTGTAACGCTGTACGATAATCTGATCGCAAGCGTGCGAGGATTTGTGCCGGAGCTGAGCCGTTATCTGGAGCTTCGCAAGCGCCTGCTGGGACTTGATAAGCTCAGCCTGTACGATCTCTATGTTCCCCTTGTTGAGGATGTGGACGCGGAAATGCCTTATGAAGAAGCCAGACGCCTTGTTTTGGAAGCTATGAAGCCCATGGGCTCCACCTATCAGGGCCTGCTTGAGCGCGCTTTCAATGAAAAATGGATTGACGTCTACGAGAACAAGGGCAAGACGACAGGCGCCTATTCCTGCGGCGTGTTTGGTGTGCATCCTTATGTATTGCTGAATTATACCAATAAGTATGATGATGCGTTTACACTTGCGCATGAGTTGGGCCACGCAATGCACTCCTGGTTTTCCTCCGAAAAGCAGGCTTATGTGAACAACGAGTATTCCATTTTCGTGGCGGAAGTGGCCTCGACGGTGAATGAAGTATTGCTGACGCGCTATTTATTGTCCGTTGAAACGGATGAGAAGAAGCGTGCATACATCCTGAACCATCTTTTGGATGGCTTCCGTACGACGGTTTTCCGCCAGACCCTCTTTGCAGAGTTCGAAAAGCGTGCGCATGAGATGTATGAGGCAGGAACGCCTCTGACTTCGCAGGCGCTCAATGATCTCTATCGTGAAATGAACGAGGCTTATTATCCCAACGCTGAAGGCACGCCGTATACTGACCTGGAATGGGCGAGGATTCCGCATTTCTATCGTGCGTTCTATGTTTACCAGTATGCAACCGGCTTTTGTAGTGCAGTCGCCATTGCGGACCGCATTCTCAGTGGCGAGGGTACCGAAGACTATCTGCGCTTCCTCTCGACGGGCGGCAGCATGTATCCGCTGGATGAGTTGAAGATTGCAGGCGTTGATTTGACAACTCCGGAACCCATTGAACGTGCGCTGAAGGTTTTCGAGGAGACTTTGAACGAATTTGAATCGTTGATGAGCAAATAAGTTAGAAAAGAGCTTGAAACTCAAGTTTCAAGCTCTTTTCATTTACAGGAAGATGATTCGGTTTTCATCATTGGATTGGTAGGCAGCCTGTACAACCCGCTGTGCGAACAAACCTTCACGTGCGTCCACCTCCAACGGTTTATGATTCAGAAGTGAATCGCAGAAGGAATCAATTTGCCTTTGGTACAGATCGCCGAATTCGCCTGTCAGATGCTGAACAGATGCAGGCTTATTTCCGCCCTGCTGCGCATCATAAGCACTGTTTTCTTCAAGGAAGAGCGCCTCTACATCTCCGGCGTCCACCTGGCCGATGATTTCGCTGCCCATCAGGCGCCCCTTCGTTCCGAAGAGTTCAAAACGCCACTTTGCAGCCTCGTCAGGGATGCTGAAATTGGATTGTACGGTGCAAAGCGCGCCGTTTTCCAACCGAAGCATCACATTGGAGGAGTCTTCAACCTCATAACTGAAGGCCAGTGTATCGTGCATTGCAGCGACCTGGCAGGTTCTGGAGCCGGTGACGTAGTGAATCAGATCGATCATGTGTACACCCATATCCATCAGCGCACCGCCGCCGCCCAGGGACTTCTGCTGCCGCCAGCTTCCTTTGATGTCCGGATACCAGCAGGTGAACTGTGCGTAAGCAGAAACCAGCTTGCCAATTCTACCGCTCCTGTAGGCATCTTTCATGGCGTTGATGCAGGTTCCGAAGCGCATCATGAAGCCTGCGGCAACCCGAACCTTTCGAGCTTCACAGTATTCAAGAAGTTCCTGCGCATCTTCAGCTGTAAGAGCGAGCGGCTTTTCCAACAGAATGTGTTTGCCGTAATCCGCTGCAAGCTTAGCCTGTGAAAGATGCATATTGACGGGGGAAGCAATGTAAACAGCGTCGATTTCAGGATTCTTCAGCAGGTCTTCCTCACTGGTGTAAGCAAACCTTGCATTGTACTTTGCCCGGATCGCCTCCGTTCTTTCCGCATTGGGTCCCATTACGGCGATGAGCTCGGCCTTTTCACTCTTAAGCAATCCCGGGATGGTACGCCTGTCGGCAATTCCGCCAGCTCCGATGATGCCAAATCGAATCTTCTTCATATCTTTTCCTTTCAGCCGCACCATTTGATGATGAAATCCATCAGCGAGCGCGTACAGATTTCCATACTTTCCAGATCCACCCACTCGTCCGGCGCATGCAGGCGGCCGCCAACCGGTCCGAAGATGACGGAAGGAATCTTGCCCAGTTCGGTCAGTGCAAACATATCACAGGAGAACATAGCGCCGCAGACCTTTGAAAGATTCGTATAGGGCGCTGCACATTCGGCAAGAGTCTGGATGCCGGTTTCGTTTGCATCCGTAGCGGCGGGACGGCAGTAACGGTAAAGACGGGTGATGGTCAGGCCTGCCGGATCATGGTAATTTGCATTCATGAAATCCCGTAACGCTCCGATCAGTTCATCTTCCTCTTCACCGGGATAGGATTGCATGACGATTTCCATCCAGGCGTCAATGGGAGAGGAGAGCTGGCCTTCCTCGCCGACTTCGCCGGCCTTGACCTTGGTGATGACCACCTGCGCACCCTGTACTGTTCCTTCCCAGAGCTGAGGAGCGACGGCTTCTCCCATGCGCTTTTCGCTGAACTGCTTGACCAGCTGAATCAATTCGGCAATGTCGAATGCAGGATTGCCAATTTCCTCGCCGGTGTAGGGCATACCGGCAATTCCCTGAACGCTGAGCTTGATGACCAGTCCGCCAACGCAGGCCGGGCAGATATTCAAGCCGCTGGGTTCAAGTACGATGCCGAAATCAGCATTGTAGCCGCTGAGTCGCCCGGCTATTGTGCCGTTTGCTCCGGCATATTCCTCATCGACGACGCTCTCCAGGATGATGTCGCCTTTCGGAACAAACCCTTGTGCCTTCAGTCTGCGAACAGCCTCCCATGCGCACACCAGACCTGCCTTCATATCGGCGGTTCCACGTCCGTACATGCGCCCGTCCTTTAACAAGGGCTCGTATGGTTGGGTAATGACCCAGGGCATGGGCTCCTTGGGCGCAACGTCCATGTGCCCGGTGAGGAGCAGGGATTTGCCCTCTCCAGAGCCCTTCCAGATTCCAACAACGTTCTCGCGATCATCGAAAACCCTGGGAAGAAAGGCTGGATGGTCAGGGTATTCCTTCAAATCTGACGGACAAACCCGATGCGTTTCCAGGCCTATATCCTCATAAGCCTTGCAAAGCACCGCCTGCCCTGCGGCTTCATAGCCATAGGGCGGACGGTTTTCAGTGGGACAGCGCACCAATTCCGCCAGGAGAGCATTCATTTCTTCACTAGATTTCCAGACGTTCATGTGCCTTTCCTCCGGATTAGTCGATCTGGATAATATCACGGTGCCAGGTGGTCAGTTCCTCAATGCCATTTTCGGTGATGAGAATACCGTCCTCGAGGCGTACGCCATACTTGTCGTCTGCAAGCCAGATGTCGATGTTGAATACCATGTTCGGCAGCAGAATCTTGCTGGTACGGTTGTCCACCCAGGGAGCTTCACATTCCTGCAAGCCGGTGGAATGGGCAGGACCATAGAGGGAGAAGCCTGCGAAACCGTACTTGGTCAGGCGTGCCTGGAACTTATTGTAAACCTCGGCAAAGGGAACGCCGGGGCGCATGGTTTCGATGGTTTCGTCCAGGCTGTCGCGTGCAACCTTGATCATGTCCATATGCTTCTCAGGCAGCTTGCCTAGCACTGCAACGCGGCCGATATTGCCGCAGTAGCCATTGTATTTTGCGCCGACGGAGAACTGAACCATTTCGTTGCCAACCAGTTCACGGTCGGTGGACTTGCACAGGCTCTGGTAGGTGTTGGGGCCGCTGGTTACCCAGCAGGGATAACCAAAGCCCTCACAGCCCATCTCAAAGGCCAGCGCCTTCCAGCGGGCCAGGATTTCGCGCTCGCTGACGCCGGGCCGAACCATTTCCATGGTCTTTTTGAGGGCTTCCTCAGTGATACGGTAGCCTTCCTTCAGAAGGGCAATCTCACCGGCGGATTTGATTACGCGCTCATTGAGTATGATTTCCTCGGCGGGTACAATTTCAGCGTCCTGTGCGCCTTCCATGATGTCTGCATAGATAACGTGGGGGAGGGTGTTTACATTTGCAATGCCGATTTTCTTGATGGGCATGCGTTCACGCAGCTCGTTGAGGATCATGGTATAATTCCAGGGATTGGTGGGCTTGTCCCATTCAGGCGCGCAGGTTTCAACATACATCGGATGTACGCGCACATCATCCATCTGCGCAAACTGTACGGCAAAATCATAGGATTCGGGGCCACCGGTGAGGAAGATGGGTTTGCCTTCTGCAGGAACAAGCACGCCTACAAAATCAAATACAGACCAGAAACCGGTTAAATAACGTACAGTCGCGGATTCGCATTCGCAGGCATGGGCCACAAGCAGGTCGATCCCAGCCTTTTTCATGCCTTCCTGTACGCGGGTGATGCGGAGATCATATTCCTGGCGGGGCAGCTGCATAACCTTTTTGCTCATTTGTTAATTACTCCTCTCACTTGAATAAATCTCTTTGAAAAAACCGGGAGAACCGGTTTCGATTCTCCCGGAAGGGTTCAATTATGCGACGTACTTCATGTAGTCAGCGATGTTGCTGCTGTCGATAACTGCCAGTTCGATGTTCTGGGACTTGGCAACTTCCTCACCAGCCTGGTAGCGGGCGATGGAATCCAGGGTCAGAGCAACGATGTTGGCTGCGGAAACGCCGATGCACATCTTGTAGTAGGGATCGCCGGCGTTGATCTTGCCGAAGGGCTCTGCACCCCAGCCGCCTGCAGATACAACGATGGTGCCTTCTGCGCCATTCTGCTCAAGAGCAGTAGCAGCGCCGATAGCAGCGTTATCTACAGCACCCCAGATGACGTCAATGGGCTTCATGATGTTGTTGG
>JAGBAU010000069.1 GCA_017938785.1 Clostridia bacterium | reverse complement strand
TGGATTCCCAGTTTCAACCGGCCTTTGAACTGGCGGACGCCCGCGCCCTCGCGGAGGAAGCAGGACAGAAACTGCGTGTTTTGAAGCTGGATGTGCTGGCAGATGCCCGGGTGAAATCGAATGCTGCGAACCGCTGTTATCACTGCAAGCAGCTGATCTTCGGTGAAATCCTGAAGGCTGCCCATGCGGATGGGTTTACCGTCATCATGGACGGTACCAACGCCAGCGATGATGTGTCTGACCGCCCTGGCATGAAGGCGCTTGTGGAGATGCATGTATCCTCTCCGTTGCGGGAATGCGGTATCGGTAAGGCGCAGGTGCGCGAATTGTCCCGGCAGGCCGGGCTGTTCACATGGAATAAGCCTGCTTATGCCTGCCTCGCCACCCGCATTCCGGCGGGACGGGAGATCGAGGACGGTATACTGAAGAAGATTGAGCATGCGGAAGCAAGGCTGGTGGAGCTGGGCTTCTCCGGCATGCGTACGAGGGTAAGCGAGCGTGGTGCGCGGTTGGAAGTGCGCGAAAACCAGATGCTTCGCGTTCTCGAAAAGAGAAAGGAAATCATAGCGGCTCTGGAGACGGATTTTGCTGAAATCACGTTGGATCTCAGACCGCGGGAGGAGAAATAAGCATGAATAAGCAGGAGATGCTGGAGGCGCTACGCCATGTGGCGGACGGAAGCCTCAGCCCGGAGGATATGCTCGCCCGGCTCAAGCAGGCTCCCTTTGAGGACATCGGCTGCGCCAATATTGATTATCACCGCAGCGTCCGCCAGGGCGCGGGTGAGGTGATCTACGGCAAGAGCAAAACCCCGGAGCAGATCCTTGCCATCTGTGAAAACATGATTGCCCACGGTGAGGAGAACATCCTCATCACCCGCATGAGCCCGGAAGCGGCCCGGCAGGTGGGGGAGAAGATCGAACTGTTCTATGATCCCGTGTCCCTGATCGGCGTGGCCAAGCGCAGGCCCCGGCCCCAGCGCGGCTGCGTTGTGGTGGCCAGCGGCGGCACCAGCGATATGCCCGTGTGCGAGGAGGCGGCCCTGACCGCCGAAAACTACGGCAGCCGCGTGGTGCGCATGTACGATGTGGGCGTGGCGGGCATACACCGCCTGCTCAGCCGCATGGATGTGCTGGCCCAGGCCCGCGTGGTCGTGGCCGTGGCGGGCATGGAGGGCGCGCTTGCCAGCGTGGTGGGCGGCCTGGTGGACTGCCCGGTGATCGCCGTGCCCACCAGCATCGGCTACGGCGCCAGCTTCGGCGGCGTATCGGCGCTTTTGTCCATGCTCAACTCCTGCTCCAGCGGGGTGAGCGTGGTGAACATCGATAACGGCTTCGGCGCGGGCTATCTTGCCAATACCATCAACCAAATGGAGAGCATCAAGGAATGAAAACCCTCTATATCGAATGCAATATGGGTGCGGCGGGCGATATGCTCACCGCCGCCCTTTTGGAGCTTCTGCCGGACCCGGACGCCTTCATCCGCCGCATGAACGGAATCGGCGTGCCGGAGATGGTGATGGCCCGGTCTGAAAAGATTTCCTGCGGCGTGCGCGGCACCCATGTTTCCGTGGTGATCGGCGGCGAGGAGGAGATCAGCGACGACGTCCCCGAACACGACCATCATCACAACCACGACCATGACCATCATCATCACCACCATGAACACCACCATCACCACGAACACAGCCACGCAGGCCTTGCGGATGTGCGCGAAATCGTGGGCAGGCTGGATCTTCCGGAGAAGGTGAAGCAGGATGTGCTGGGCGTCTACGCCCTGATCGCCGAGGCCGAGGCCTTCGCCCACGGCTGCGAGATCGAACAGATCCACTTCCACGAGGTGGGTATGATGGATGCGGTGACGGATGTGAGTGCCGTGTGCCTGCTGATGCACCTGATCAATCCCGATAAGGTTGTGGTTTCGCCCGTCTGCACGGGCTACGGCGAGGTGCGCTGCATGCACGGCATCGTTCCCGTGCCCGCCCCCGCGACGGCCTACCTTTTGCGGAATATGCCCGCCTATGCGGGGCGCATCCGCGGCGAGCTGCTCACGCCCACCGGCGCGGCGCTATTGAAGTATTTTGCCGATGAATTCGGCCACATGCCCCTGATGCGCGTCCAAACCGTTGGATGCGGCATGGGCATGAAGGAATTCGAATCCGCCAACTGCGTGCGGGCGATGCTGGGCGAGGAGGGTTTGCCCTCTGCCGACCGCGTCACCGAAATCCACGCCAACCTGGACGATATGACCGGCGAGGCCATCGCCTATGCCTGCACCGTGCTGCTGGACGCGGGCGCGCTGGATGTGTATACCGCGCCCATCCAGATGAAGAAGGGCCGCCCGGGCGTGATGCTCAGCTGCATCTGCCGCCCCGAAAAGGCGGAGCAGATGGCTGCCCTGATGCTCAGGCACACCACCACCCTCGGCGTGCGCATGCACGCCATGGAGCGCCGGGTGGTTGAGCGCAGCTGCGAACGGGCGCAGACCCCCTACGGCGAACTGGCCGTGAAGGTCTGCCGCGGAGAGGGCTTTGCCCGTGTAAAGGCGGAATATGATGACGCTGCCCGCATCGCCCGGGAACAGGATGTGTCCATCCTGGATGTGATGCGCTCCGTGGAAAAATAAAGCAAGCATGAAAACAGCCCCGAATCCGATCGGATTCGGGGCTTTCGCATGCCGTTATGCGGGGGTGTTCATCAGAACCATGCCGTCTGCGTTGAACAGCAGGCGCAGGGTGTCCACCTCGATCACCGGGTTGCCGGGATTGGTGACGGATACCGACAGGCCGCTGGCGTTGCAGGCGTTCTGGAAGGCGATCACCGCATCGATGGTCATGCCGTCCAGGCTGCCCTCGCTGTAGCCGCTTGCCAGCCACTGCCATTCCTTCAACCTCTGCTGGATCAGCAGGATGGCCTTGGTGCTGGAATCGGGGCGGATGGCCTCGGTCCAGCTGCCGGGATCATCCATGGAATACTGGCGCTCCGGTGCAGGCTCGGGAGTGGGCTCCTCGGTGGGTTCGGGAGTGGGCTCCTCGGTGGGTTCGGGAGTGGGCTCCGCGGTGGGTTCGGGAGTGGGCACCTCGGTGGGGTCGGGGGTCGGCTCCTCAGTTGCTTCCACTACGGGC
>JAGBAU010000068.1 GCA_017938785.1 Clostridia bacterium | reverse complement strand
GTGCGCGGCTGCGGCTGCCGCAACGGCTTCTGCGGCGCATGCGCCACGGTTTACCGCATCAAGGGCGACCGCGAACTCAAGGCCTGCCTGGCCTGCTCCACCAAGGTGGAGGACAATATGTATGTGGCAACCCTGCCCTTCTTCCCGCTGATCAAGGAAGGATATGACATTAACAAGGTTCCTACGGACGAAAGCATCATGATGCAGCTCTATCCGGAAATCTATTCCTGCGTAGGCTGCAATGCATGCACCAACGCCTGCAGCCAGGGCCTGAACGTTATGCAGTACATCGCATACGCCCAGCGCGGCGAGTATGAAAAGTGTGCAGAACTCAGCTTCGACTGCGTCATGTGCGGCATCTGCTCCTCCCGCTGCCCGGCAGGCATCAGCCATCCCCAGGTGGCAATGCTGGCCCGCCGCATCAACGGCAAGTACATCGCCCCCGAATCCCTGCACCTCACCGAGCGCGTCAAGGAGATCGAGGACGGCCTGTGCGCCGATGCGCTGGAAGCCATCATGGCCAAGCCCATCGAGGAGCTGAAGGAACTCTACAACAACCGCGACATCGAAAAGTAAGGGGGCACGAGTATGATTTTCACTGAGGAAATGCTTGCATCCATGAAAAAGGTTGAGGCCGCTCGTGAAGCCAATATCGCGCTCGAGCCTCGTCGCCTGACCGCAGAGGAGAAGGAACAGCTCCTGGCGGATTACCATCCGGACTATAAGGACGCCGGCTTCACCACCATCCGCATCGGCGGCAACAAGGGTCAGAAGTGCCCCATCGAGCTCAACGAGATGCTCGAGGGTCATGCCCGTGTCCTGGACCTGGACATCGACCTCAATAAGGTCGACTTCGATGTGGACGTGCTGGTGCTCGGCGGCGGCGGCGCAGGTTCCTCTGCGGCTATCGAAGCACATGAAGCCGGCGCAAACGTCATGATCGCCACCAAGCTGCGCATCGGCGACGCCAACACCATGATGGCTGAAGGCGGCATCCAGGCAGCGGATAAGCCGGGCGATTCTCCTGCTCAGCATTATCTGGACGTCATGGGCGGCGGCCACTACTGCAACCGTCCCGAACTGGTTCGCAAGCTGGTCAATGACGGCCCCGGCTGCATCAAGTGGCTGAACGAACTGGGCGTGGAATTCGATAAGGCCGAAGACGGCACCATGATCACCACCCACGGCGGCGGCACCAGCCGCAAGCGCATGCACGCAGCTGCCGACTACTCCGGCGCCGAAATCATGCGCACCCTGCGCGATGAAGTGCTCAACCGCCAGATTCCTGTTGTGGATTTCACCGCAGCCATCGAGCTGATCAAGGATGAAAACGGCCGCTGCGCAGGCGCAGTTCTGCAGAACATGGAAACCGGCGAAATCCTGATTGCCCGCGCAAAGACCGTGGTCATTGCCACCGGCGGCGCAGGCCGCATGCACTACCAGGGCTTCCCCACCAGCAACCACTACGGTGCAACCGCAGACGGTCTGGTTCTGGCCTATCGTGCAGGCGCAAAGCTGCTCTATCAGGATACCCTGCAGTACCATCCCACCGGCGTTGCCTTCCCGCAGCAGATCTTCGGCGCACTGGTCACCGAAAAGGTACGCTCCATGGGCGCCAAACTGGTCAACTCCGAGGGCGAAGTTTATATCCATCCCCTGGAGACCCGCGACGTAAACGCAGCCGCCGTCATCCGTGAGTGCTCCACCAACGGCAAGGGCGTTCCCACGCCCACCGGCAGCGCCGTATGGCTCGATACGCCCATGATCGACATGATCCACGGCAAGGGCACCCTGGAAAAGCGCCTGCCCGCCATGCTGCGCATGTATCTGAAGTTCGGCATCGATATGCGCGAAACTCCCATCCTGATCTATCCCACCTTGCACTACCAGAACGGTGGCATCGAAATCACCGTGGACGGCCAGTCCGGCGTTGAGAACCTGTTCGTGGCAGGCGAGGCAGTGGGCGGCATCCATGGTCGCAACCGTCTGATGGGCAACAGCCTTCTGGATATCGTGGTCTTCGGCCGCAATGCAGGCCAGCAGGCTGCCAAAAAGGCCAAGGGCGTGACCGTGGGTAAGCTGACCCTGGATCATGTTCAGAAGTATGAGGAAGAACTCAAGGCCCTGGGCATCGAAAACCAGGCCGCTTCTCCGAAGCTCCTGCCCGATTACACCCGTAAATTTTAATCAAACCAAACGCTGCCATGCAGGAAAAGCCTGCATGGCGGCGAATCGTTCCTAAAAACAATTCAAAACTTGCGAGGGTAAGTATATGAATACTTTGCTTGCGATCGTACTGATCGCTGCTCTGGGTTATTTCGTAGGCGGCATCAAGATCAAGGGTATCGAACTGGGCACTGCCGGCGTACTGCTGGTAGCGCTGGTGTTCGGTCACTTCGGCGTGGAAATTCCTTCCATCGTGCGCAACCTGGGTCTTGCCCTGTTTGTGGGCTCCGTAGGCTTCATCGCCGGTCCCAAGTTCTTCCGTGATTTCAAAACCAACGCTGCAAGCTACATCCTGCTGGGCTTTGTGATCATCCTGTCCGGCGCTGTAACCAGCGTGTTGGTTTCCAAGATCGGCGGTATCCGTCCTGAGCTGGCTGTCGGCCTGCTCACCGGTGCGCTCACCAGCACCCCCGGCCTGGCCGCTGCTCAGGAAGCTGCGGGCGAACTTGCCGACCTGGCAACCACCGGCTATGCCATTGCCTATCCCTTCGGCGTCATCGGCGTTGTGCTGTTCGTGCAGCTGATGCCCCGCATCCTGAAGGTGGATATGGCGGAGGAGCGCGCCCATTTCGAGGCTGCTCACACTGCCAAGGTCAAGCGCTATGACGGCTGGCTGTTCAAGTTCGACCAGGGTGGCTTCTTTGCTTTCATGCTGGCCGTCGTGCTGGGTATCCTGGTGGGCAACATTCACATTCCGCTGCCCGGCGGCGCAAGCTTCTCCCTGGGTACCACCGGCGGCCCGCTGATCATGGGCCTGCTGTTCGGCCACTTCGCACACTTCGGCCATCTGGACGTCACCGTGCCTGTCGAGGAACTCAAGACCTTCCGTGAGCTGGGCCTGATGCTGTTCCTGATCGGCGCAGGCGTCAGCGGCGGCGCAGGCTTTGTGGACACCCTGAAGGAGGAGGGTTTCATGCTCTTCATCTATGGTGCGGTGATGACCCTGGTTCCCATGATCGTGGGTTATATCATCGCCAGCAAGGTGCTCAAGCTGCGTCTGCTCAACAACCTGGGTTCCATCACCGGCGGCATGACCTCCACGCCCGCGCTGGGCACGCTGATCAGCGTTGCCAAGACCGACGACGTGGCCTCCGCCTATGCAGCAACCTATCCCATCGCTCTGGTGGCGATTGTGCTCTGCTCCCAGTTTATCGTTATCCTGTTCGGTTGATTCATCTGATATAGGAGGTACATACCATGAAGATTATGATTTGTGTTGGCAGCACTTGCCATCTCTGCGGCTCCAAAAAGGTTGTTACCCGCTTCCAGGAACTGGTGGCTGAACACAATCTGCAGGCGAGCGTTGAACTGGCCGGCAAATTCTGCATGGGTAAGTGCGGTGAAGGCGTTTCCGTCATGATCGATGACAACGTGTTCTCCGTGAAGCCCGAAGAAGTGGATGCCTTCTTCAAGAAGGAAGTTCTGGACAAGCAGTAAGTTAAACCAAAACACATCATCCGGAGGCAGATATGAACGGAGTTATCAGGCTCAGCAATGTTGAGTGCCGGGATTGCTATAAGTGTATTCGAAACTGTCCCGTCAAGGCCATCCGCTATTCGGACGGCCGTGCGGAGATCATTGAATCCGAATGCATACTCTGCGGCGAGTGCGTGGTCACCTGCCCGCAGCGCGGCGATTTTGTGGCCAGCCAGACAGACGAAATCCGCAGGCTCATCGCCAGCGGACGCCCCGTTGTGGCCAGCGTTGCGCCCTCGTTCATATCCGACCTTCCCGTGGGGTCCATTGAAGGCATGCGCCAGACCCTGATCAAACTCGGTTTCGCCGACGCCCAGGAAACTGCCCTGGGCGCCGAAATCGTGTCCAGGGAATATGAACGCATCATGCAAGAGAATGAGGCGGATGTGCTGATTTCCAGCTGCTGCCCCTCCGTGGTGATGCTGATTCAGCGCTACTATCCGGATGTTCTGCCGTATCTTGCTCCTGTGAAGAGCCCCATGCAGATTCACTGCGAGATGCTGTCCGAGCAGTATCCCGACGCCGCCATCGTGTTCATCGGCCCCTGCTACGCCAAGAAGGGGGAGGCGGCCAATTCTGATTGCGTGGATTTTGCCATCACCTTCTATGAGCTGAAGGAATGGATGCGCGATATTGGACTGGCACCCGTATTCATTGAGCGCGATCCCGACGACCGCAAGCGCGCCCGCCGCTATCCCAGACAGGACGGTCTGGTCAAATCCATGACGCCCGTGGAGGGCTGGAACCGCGTGGCCATCGACGGTGTGAACGACTGTATCGCAGCCCTGTCCGAGCTGCGCCACGGCGGTGTGCACAAGACCTTCCTGGAAATGACTGCCTGTGAAGGCAGCTGCGTAAACGGCCCCGCCATCCGCAAGAACCGCTATGAAAACCGCATCCGCGGCACTGTGGCGGTCAACGAGTATTCCGGCAACGATGATTTTGGCGTGGATACGGAGCTGAGCATCCAGCTCTACCACACGCCCGAACCCGTGCTGCGCAGGATGCCCGGTGAGGATGAAATTCAGGCGGTTCTTAAGAAGCTGGGGAAGGATACGACCCCGCTGAACTGTGGCTGCTGCGGCTATGCAACCTGCCGCAAGATGGCCATCGCCATCTGCCGCGATATGGCCCAGGTGGATATGTGCCTGCCGTACCTGCGCGAGAAGGCGGAATCCCATTCCCGTGAAATTATCGACAGCACCCTGGAAGCCGCCGACGAGGTTATCGACAAGCAGATGCGCGTTGTACAAAACATCGCATCTCTGCTGGGCGAAACCACGGCGGAAACCAAGCTTGTGCTCACCAAATTGAAGGAAGCGGTTCAAAGCGATGATTGAACTCTACACCGACTCCGGCTCCATGTCCCTCACCAAGCACGGGGAACAGCTCTGCGGCGACCATATTGAGTTTCGCCTGGATGAACATGTCTCCATCTGCGTGCTGGCGGACGGCCTTGGCAGCGGCGTAAAGGCGAATATTCTGGCCACGCTTACCTCCCAGATTCTGGCGACGATGAGCGAAGGCGGCATGTCCATTGAGGACTGCGTGGATACCATTGTGCGCACCTTGCCCCAGGACAGCGTTCGCCATGTGAATTACTCCACCTTCACCATCGTGAAGATCCGCGACCAGAAATATGTGGAGCTTACCCGCTTTGACAACCCCCATACCGTGGTCCTGCGCGGCGGAAAGAACTATGAGTTCGTGTATTCCTCACGTATGATTCAGGACAAGAAGGTGTATTTTTCCAGTTTCGAGGCCCAGGAGGGGGACGTGATCATCGTCATGAGCGATGGCGCCATCTTTGCCGGCCTCGGCGGCACATATCCCTTCGGCTGGGGGCGCGACCGCATCATTGAATACGTCGAGGACCATTATTCCAGGGACATGACGGCCAAGGGTATCGCCACTATGCTCGCCCGGGAGTGCAACCGCCTCTACGAAGGCAAGCCGGGGGATGATACCTCCTTCGCGGTCATGCGCCTGTGCCGGCGTGAGAGCGTGAACCTGATGATTGGCCCGCCTTCCGCCATGAACCTGGACAACGACATGGTGAGCAGTTTCTTCAATTCAGAGGGCATGCACATCGTGTGCGGCGGTTCCACCAACCGCATCGCTGCGCGCTACCTGGGCAAGGAGGTCTATGCTTCGTTGGATTACGGCGAGAGCGACCTGCCGCCCATCTACAGCCTGGAGGGTGTGGACCTGGCCACGGAGGGCGTTGTAACCATCTCCAAGGTGCTGGAATATGCCCAGGAGTACCTGGAAGGTGAGGAACTCAATCCGGAATGGAAGCTCATCGATGACGGCGCAACGCGCATTGCACATGCGCTCTTTGAGTATGCAACGGATGTACATTTCTTTGTGGGCTGCGCCATCAATCCCGCTCACCAGAATCCCAACCTTCCCATAGCCTTCGGCGCTAAGTTCCAGCTCATTGACCAGCTGAGCAAGTGCCTGGAAAAGATGGGCAAGAAGGTCAGCACTCGTTTTTATTAAAAGCGAATGAGATTGAATATATAACAGCTTTTGTGTTTTCAATAAACTCATGAGCATTGCATGAGGGTAGCTTTGTATCTTTTCATTATATGACAAGAGTTATATTTGCTGCTATATATAGTTACATTAGAATGTGTTGGAGGGATAAGTTTGGAGTCTGTAATGAAGCAGAAGAAAGCGAAAAGAGCTGCAATCATTTGCTTGACGTTTATATTGATTATACAGATTGCTGTTTTTGTATACTTTGGGAATGCAAAACAGGGATACCATCACGATGAAATTCTGTCATTCCAGATCAGTAATTATTTTGAAAATCGAAGCAGCTATAATATATCAAGTAAAAGCGATTACTATAATAATTGGCATGATGCTGAATACTTCAAAAGTGCATTGCCGGCGCGAGAAGGAAATTTGTTTAATTTTCTGGAAGTGTGCGATAATGTACGGAAAGACAATCATCCCGTGCTGTTTTACGGAGCCTTCCATGCAGTATGTTCTTTGTTTCCGGAGGTTTTTTCAAAATGGCTGGGGATTATCCCAAACGTTTTATATTTTATCGTGACGCAGATTGCATTGTATGCGATTGGCTGCAGAATAGGGAAATCCAGAATCTTTGCACTGCTGCTGGTTGCGGCGTATGGATTTAGTGCCGCTGCAATCAGCAGTGTAATGCTGATCCGTATGTATGCAATGCTGGCAATGTGGGCAGTTATGCAGACATATTGTCATTTGCGGATTTACGAAAACTGTAACGAAAAGAAATGGTACGTTTTCGCGGGAATATTGACTTTCTGCGGCGTGAATACACAGTACTATTATGTCGTTTTTCAGTTTTTTGTATCTGCTGTTTGCTTCATCTATATGTTCATAAAGTACCGCTGGAAAAAGGCGATGACCTATGCAGCGAGTATTTTTGCGGGCTTGGGAGCAACGGTTATAGCCTGGCCGTTCATCATTC
>JAGBAU010000067.1 GCA_017938785.1 Clostridia bacterium | reverse complement strand
CCATATTGAGCACCATCATCAAGACCACGATCAATCCGGCCAGCGTAGCGAGAGTGGCAATATCCTCACGTCCGGCACGCACAAGGACCTGTGAAATCACTGTGATCAGGATTCCAATGGCGCCGATTTTAAATACGAATTCAATATCCATCTTTCCTCATATAACCAGCACGCAAATTCCAATCCCGACCAATGTACCCAACGCCGTGTAGAGCTTGGATGCATCTGCGTATCCCTTCTTGGCTTGCTGCTGCATTTCTTCCATTCTGGCGATTATCGAAGAAAACAGTTCGCATTGCTCATCGCGCCCGCTCTGACCAAGATTCAGGAAGAACTCATCCAGAATCAACAGGTCTCTTTCTTCGAGGCCGACCAGCAAGCCACCCCTGCACAATTCTTTTTGGCGCATCAGCAGCCAGCTCTCGCTCAGGCTCGAACCTTCCCAAAGGTTGTTGCCCAGTTTCCTGAACAATTCACAATCCGATTTGCGAAGCAGTATGCCGAGCGGCTCCATGGAGTTGAGTATGCGCAGCCTCAAAACGCGCATGGCAGCCATCAGTTCGTTCAGGATTTCACATCTGCGCCTGCGCACATTGGAAAGCATCCGCCCCACACAGATGCAAGCAAGCAGTATCAGTACCAGGAATATTCCTTTTACCATCATTCTTCCTTTCGCCTGTTCGTTCATACAGGGCCAGAATCTGTTTAACCTGTCCCCGCTGCGGGCCCAGGATTATGCACCAGTCAAATACATTCTCTTCCAGAAGCAGCCGGATATGCTTTCTGTGCCACATGTCTTCCATATCCCAACCGTGCGCACTGGCTGCGACAGCTACCCCGCAGCGCTTTGCATCCATGATTGCGCGGGCGTCCTCTTCGCTTCCGATCTCATCCGCAGCCACCAAATCCGGTGCACACGAGCGTATCATCATGCTGAGCGCCAGATGTTTGGGACAACCGTCCATCACATCAGTGCTGTTACCAATGTCAAGCAGCGGAACGCCATCCATGCATCCGGCAATTTCCCTACGCTCATCTGCCAAACCGATATTCATTCCATGCTCTGACAGGATTCTGATATAATCCCGCAGCTGCGTGGTTTTTCCCAGGCCGGGAGGCGATACAATCAGAATGCTGTATCTCCCTTCCCGCATTGCCATGCGCGCAATTTCATCCGCAGATCCCTTGATCTCCCGCGGTATGCGTATACAGGCGGAGCTGATATTCACAAGCCGCTCTATTCCTTGCCTGCCTGCATTGATCTTTCCGCATACGCCAACACGGAACCCATCACAGGTTGTAAAATAACCCTGACGCAATTCGCTCTCGCGCGAATACAGGCTGTTGTCCATCAACTGATTGACAATGCTTTGAAGGCGTCGTTCATCCATCCGGTCTCCCTGAATTTCTCCGCCGTCCAGAAGAGCAATACAAACAGGACGGCCGATGCGCATTCGAATGTCAGTAAGCATACTGCTGTTTTTCCGGATAATTTCTCCGGTTTTACAGTCCAGCATGTCCGCAATCCTGTCAAGCGAAGTCAAAGAAAACTCACCTCCGGCACATGCTATTCTTATGGCGCAGCCGCAGTTTTATGAGCCTTCTGAAACTGCACTTTTAAATTTTCTTTTGCCCTTGCAAACTCGAAATACCATTGTTATAATCATATTGGAGGTGTTTATCCTATGAAGAAGACAGCGGGACAGGTTCAGTACAAAATTCTGTCAATCGATCCTTGGCTGAAGCCCTACTATCGCGATATTTCTATGCGTATGCAGCGCTATACCGAGATGCGCCGCAAGCTGATTGGCGATGCTGCGGACCTGACTGCCTTTGCAAACGGATACCTGTACTTTGGCTTCAATCGCACCGATGACGGCTGGATTTACCGTGAATGGCTGCCCGGCGCCGATGAAGTGCACCTCATCGGCGATTTCAACGAATGGAACCGCACTTCCCATCCGATGACCAGGATTGAAGGCGGCATTTGGGAGATCCGGTTGGAGGGTGCGGACGCCCTACAGCATGGGCAGCGCGTCAAGATTCAGGTTCGCCGCGGAAAGGATACCTTCGACCGCATCCCGGCTTACAGCAAACGCGCCATCCAGGACCCTTATACCAAGCAGTTTGCCGGCCAGATCTGGGCGCCGCAGCGCCGCTTCCTGTGGTCGGACGGCAGCTTTAAAAAGCGCAAGCTGACCACGCCCGTCATCTATGAAGTGCACATCGGCATGGCACAGGAGCGCGAAGGCGTGGGTTCTTACCGCGAATTTGCGGATAACAACCTGGACCGCATTACCGCGCTGGGTTATAATGCCGTTCAGATCATGGCCATTCAGGAGCACCCCTACTACGCCTCCTTCGGTTATCAGGTTTCCAATTTCTTCGCTGCTTCCGCCTGGTTCGGACAGCCGGAGGATCTGAAGTATCTGGTCAATAAAGCACATGAAAAGGGCCTGTTCGTCCTTCTTGATGTTGTACATTCCCATGCCTGCCCCAATACCGGCGAGGGGCTCAATCAGATGGATGGCACCGACGACCAGTACTTCCTGGACGGACAGCGCGGCTGGCATCCCGCCTGGGGCACGAAGCTGTTCAACTACGGCAAGCATGAGGTGCTGCACTACCTGCTCTCTAACCTGAAGTTCTGGCAGGAGGAATACCACTTCGATGGTTTCCGCTTCGATGGCGTAACCTCCATGATCTACCAGGATCACGGTCTCGGCACCAATTTTGGCAGCTATGACCAGTATTTCGGCATGAACACCAACGTGGACGCCATCACCTACCTCCAGCTGGCCAATGAACTGGTGCACGCCGTCAATCCCTTTGCCATCACCATTGCCGAGGAAATGAGCGGCATGCCCGGCATGTGCATACCCATCCGCAGCGGCGGCATCGGCTTTGACTACCGACTGTCCATGGGCATCCCGGACTTCTGGATCAAGCTTCTGAAGGAATACAAGGATGAACAGTGGGATATGCACAAGCTCTGGTACGAGCTGACCACCCGCCGTCCCAAGGAAAAGAACATCGGCTACTGCGAATCCCACGACCAGGCATTGGTTGGCGATAAGACCCTCATCTTCCGCATGGCAGATGCCGAAATGTACACCAGCATGGACAAGGCGCATCACAATCCCGTGATCGACCGCGCCGTGGACATGCATAAGCTGATCCGTTTCTCTACGCTTGTACTGGCCAGCGATGGTTACCTCAACTTCATGGGCAACGAATTCGGTCATCCTGAATGGATCGACTTCCCCCGTGAGGGCAATGGCTGGAGTTATAAATATGCACGCCGCCAGTGGTCCCTGGCCGAAAACGGCTATCTGAAGTACCAGTGGCTGGAGAACTTTGACAAGGCCATGCTGAAGTTCATCCGCAAGTACCGCGTGCTCAGCAAGCCCCAGGCCGTCAGCCTGTGGATTGACCAGGAAAAGAAGATTCTGGCCTTCGCCAAGGGCGATCTGCTCTATCTGTTCAACATGAACACCACCCAGTCCTTCACCGACTTCTTCCTGCATGCCCACACCATCGGCGCAGGCAATTACCGCGCAATCTTCTCCAGTGACGATAAGGAATTCGGCGGACAGGAGCGCGTCAGCAAGGATTATATCTACCGCACGGAAGAACGCAAGGACAAGGGCATGGGCTTCGAGGTCTACATCCCCTGCCGCACGGTTGTGGTTTTCCAGAAAGTGACTTAAACATAAAAGAACCGGTTGTTGATCAACCGGTTCTTTTCATACAAAAAAGCGGATACCTTTTCAGGTATCCGCTTTAAAGCATCTTTGATTAGATTGCCTTTGCGTTGGCCAGCAGGTAGGCTTCAGCTTCGGGGCTCCACAGCATGTTGTGACGCTCGCAGATTTCAGCCAGCTTGGCGAACATGGGATCGGTTTCGCCCTTCTTGGCGAAATCTTCGATGGCAGTCAGCTCCATGGAGATGTTGGGGTAGATGAGCTTCTTGCCGCCGGGGATCTTGGGCAGGTTCAGGGTGGTTTCTACAACTGCATCCAGACCGCCAACGTGGGTGACCATGCCTGCAGGATTCAGCTTGCCTTCTGCGATCATTTCGAGGGACTCGATCATGTCAGCAGTGTTGCCGCCGGAGGTGCCAACAACGTGATGTGCACCGTAGTGTACCTCGTAGATGTTGAACATTGCGGAGAGCTTGGGGTTGGTGGGGCCTGCGAAGAAGTTCAGGCAGCCGTCGAAGCCCAGGATAGCATCGCCCTGTTCGAAAACAGCAGGAACGGGAGCGAATACCATAACGTCGTCGTAGCCCTTACCACCATTGATTTCCAGCAGGGTTTCAACTGCATTTTCCTTGGTGTTGGCATAGACCAGCTTCACGCCGTTCTTGGCAGCCTCTTCCACGGTGTACAGGGAAGCAGCGCGATCCAGACGGGCCTGGTCGATATCGGTAACAACCAGCAGGCCGGGCTTGCGGTCGCAGTGGATTGCGTAGTCGATTGCACCCAGACCCATGGGGCCGGCGCCTGCCAGAATAGCCAGGCTGCCGCCTTCCTTGATGCCCATCTCATGGACATAGGAGCCGGGCTTGGTGTGGTACATTGCATGGAAAGTGCCGACGATGCAGCTCAGGGGCTCAGACAGGGAGCCGTAGAAGTAAGCATCTGCCTTGTAGTCCAGCAGGCAGTTGTGATCCATAACTTCATCCATCAGGATGGCATACTGGGAATCGCCGCCGCAGAACTCGAAAGCGTAGCCGGGGGTCATCATGGTGCCGCGATAGTCGATGGCGGGCTGGATGGCGAACTTATCGCCAGCCTTATACTTGTCAGCCCACTTGGAGCCAACCTGTTCGATCACGCCGCAGAACTCATGGCCGATGATTGCCGGATGCTCAGCGATGTCTTCCGGTACACGCTTGTGTGCGGAACCCTGGATGGCAGCCTTGTAGCTGGACATGCAAATAGAGTCGGAGATGATCTTTACGAGAATCTCGTCATCCTTGATTGCGGGCATTTCAAAGGTATCCAGACGAAGGTCGTTAGCGGCATGCATACGTACTGCTTTGTTCAACATATCTGTATCCTCCCAATTTTACACTCAGAAGCTG
>JAGBAU010000066.1 GCA_017938785.1 Clostridia bacterium | reverse complement strand
CATGGGTATGGTCGGCGCCCTGTCCATTGTGCGCTTCCGTACTGCTGTGAAGGATCCCCTCGATACCGCTTACATGTTCTGGGCACTCACCATGGGCATCCTGCTGGGCGCAGGCCAGTTCTTCCTCACTGCCCTGACCGTTGTGGGCATCGCCGTTCTGATCACCGTTCTGGTGCAGATTCAGTCCAAGAACCAGGGCAGCTTCCTGTTGGTTGTACGCATGGGCGAAGAAGCCGACCGCGCTGCAAGCCAGATCATCGGCGGCATCCGCATCCAGAAGCTCAAGAGCAAGACCGTTTCTTCCAATGGCATCGAGGCAACCTACGAAGTTCGCCTGGACAAGCCGGACGCCATCCTGAACAAGCTGCGCAGCGTACAGGGCGTCTATGATGCAACGCTGGTGTCCTATTCCGGCGAAGTTGCATAAGCAAATAGCTGAAGGAACAACGGGAGGGACATTTTCGTGACCCAAACAAATAGAGAACCGAGACGCGCACCCGCACCGGGTGCACGCCCGGCAGGGCAGCGTGCAGCGGCCGGACAGAGACGTCCTGCCCCGCGTCCCACGCCTCGTCCCGCAGCAGGCAGGGCGGGCGGCGGTCCCAAGGCTGATCTGATCAAGATCATCATTGGCGGCGTGGTGGCTTGCGTGCTGGCGCTGGTTCTGCAGTGCGCATGGCCCAACGGCTTTCCCATCGTGGAAAAGCAGGCGTCTGATACGGGCGTAGTTGTGGAGATGGTGAGTGAAATCTATTCTCCCGGCCCCGTGCGCCTGAATGAAATCGTGACCAGCAACCGCCGCACGTTGGTGCTGGACAACGAGGCTTCCCCGGACTGGATTGAGGTGGCAAACATCTCGAACAATGCGGTGAACCTGGAGGGCTACACCCTGTCCAAGGCAGCGGACGACGCCCGCGTATTCACCTTCCCGGAGATTACGCTGGATGCGGGCGAATGCATCCTGGTGTATGCGGACAGCCGCCTGCGCGAAACCGCGGGTGAGGATCTGCATGCGCCCTACCGCCTGTCTTCCGCAGGCGATACGCTGATGCTGTTCAATGCGGGCGGCACGGCCATCGATACCGTGAATATTCCTGCGCTGGAGGGTGACCAGGCCTATGCGCGCAAGGATACCTCCCTGTGGGAGCCTATGACGCCTGCGACCCCTGGCGCTGAAAACTCCGATGCCGGCTACCAGAGCCTGCAGACGCCCATTGAAAACAGCCCTGTGGCCCTGACGGAGATCATGACCACCAACACCAGCACCTATCCCGATGAAAACAGCCAGTACAGCGATTACATTGAGCTGCACAATGTGGGCGGCGAAACTGTGAACCTGGCCGGCTGGTACCTGACGGACGATGTGGAGAACCTGCGCAAGTGGAAGTTCCCGGAGGTTCAGCTGGGTGCGGGCGAATACCTGGTGGTACATGCCTCCAGGCTGGACCGCAAGGATGATCCTGCCCACCTGCACACCAATTTCGCGCTCAGCTCCGAGGGCGAGGATGTGCTGCTGGTGAATCCGGACGGCCGCATTGCCGACCGTGTGAAGGTGGACCTGCTCAAGGCCAACAAGGCATGGTCGCTGGCAAGCAGTGGCAGCTGGACGGACGGCGTGAATCCCACCCCGGGCCAGGCCAATCCCTGACAGAGTTATTCCTATGAATCAATAAAAAGCCTGTGGTTGAACAACCACAGGCTTTTTGCCGTCTAAGCATCATACCGGAATCTCAATCGTGCGGGAGATGCCGTAGACATAGTATTGAATGGAAACGCTGCGCGGACTGTCGGCGGGCGCGCGGGTGATGAGCTTCAGGTTTACCTGGCTGTTGCTGCGGGCCGCAACGTCCGTACCGTCGCCAGTGAGGGAATAGACCGCGATATCGCCGGTCACGCCCTGAAGCTGAACATTCAGCCATTCCGCATCGAAGATACCCCGGTTGGTGAGGCTGATGCTCAGATCCACCAGGGAATAATTGGCGGCATTGTCCAGCACATCGGTGGAAAAGAGCTGGGGCGCACTGCCGGAGGCAAGTACCGCCTTGATGGACTCAAAGGCGTCGGGATGCTCAGCTGCGCCGGCGGTGATGCTGGTCGCCTGCGCCTGCAGGGTACCGCCCGTATAGAAAAAGGCGCCAAAGGCCAACATCAGAATCAGGATCAGAGAAAGCACAACCGTTGCCGGTTTCATGGGATCACCTCGCTTTGTATTGCCTATTGTACCATCCCGGGCGCGCTCTGTCCAGCTTTACACATCGTTTTTTCACAAAGGGGCCTCAAAGGCGGTTTGCTATTTATAGGCTTGTTTGGTATAATAATATAGGAGTATTGTTTAAAGGAGTTTCCCGATATGGAAAAGATAGTCCTGCTGGATGGCTACAGCCTGATGTATCGCGCATATCATGCGCTGCAAACGCCCATGAGCGCGCCCGACGGCACGCCCACGAATGCGGTGCACGGTTTTGTGATGATGCTTCTGAAGGTGATCGGCGAGGAAAGACCCGACGGTCTGGCCGTGGCCTTTGATATGCATGGACCCACCTTCCGTTCCGGTATCTTCGACGGCTATAAGGCTACCCGCAAGCCCATGCCCGATGATTTGCGCGCACAGGACCCTATCATCCGCGAGATTATCTCCCTGATGGAGATTCCGATTCTGGAATGTCCCGGCTATGAGGCGGACGATATTCTGGGTACTGTGTCCTTAACCTGTGAAAAGGCTGGGCAGAAGGTTGTGCTGGTCACCGGCGACCGGGATTCCTTCCAGCTGGCGGGTGAGAATACCACCATACTCTACACCAAGAGGGGCATCACCGATACCAGTCGCGTGACCCCCGAATACGTACAGGAAACCTACGGCGTATCCCCGCAGCAGCTCATCGATGTGAAGAGCCTGATGGGCGATACTTCCGATAATATCCCCGGCGTTGCCGGCGTGGGTGAAAAGACTGCCCTGCGCCTCATCCAGACCTACGGAAGCCTGGAGGAAACCCTGTTAAATGCCGATACCAAGGAAAAGGGTAAGCTGCGCGAAAGGCTGATCAATGGCGCGCAGCAGGCGCGCATGAGCCGCGAACTGGCGGAGATCGTGCGCAATGCCCCGGTGGAAATGAACTTCGACAGCTGGAAGCTGGGCAGGCTTACCGGCGGCATCGCCCGCCTGAAGGAGCTGGGCATGCGGCTCGCAGCCCGCAAGCTGGAGGAGACCGCCAGGGAATTCTGCCCGGACGTTCTCAAAGAAATGCATGTAGTTGAAAGGCCGAAGGCGGTCGTAAAACGCCTTTCCAGCCTGGAAGAACTCTCCGTATGCTGTGCAGGTGAGGAAGAACTTCCCTGGGCGGCGGTGCATATGGGAGCCGAATTCTCCTTGGCTGCGCCGGAAATGTGCCTCTCTGTCGCCCTGGGCGGAGACCTGCTCTCTGCGGGCATCTCCGAGGAGGAAGCCCTGCAGGCTGCGCTTCCCCTGATTCGCAGGGCAAAGCGGGTGGAACTCTGGAACCTGAAGGCCCTGCCCGTGGATATTGAGATACTGCGCGGAACTGCCTTTGACGTGATGCTGGCGGCTTACGTACTCAATCCCCAGCAGCGCTCCTTCGAGGCAGACGCCCTCTGCGAGGATGCAGACGCCGGCGACTTTGCACGCTGCCCCGCCATGGCCATTCATAACCTTGCCGTAAAGCAGGGCATGGAGCTGCGTGAGAAGGACCTGGACGGCGTGTTCGGTGACCTGGAAATGCCCCTGGCATTCGTGCTTCGGGGTATGGAGCAGGAGGGCTTTATGGTGGACGCCGAAGCTCTGCGGGACATGGGCGTGAAGTTTGACGCCGAAATCGTCCGCCTGTCTACTGAAATCTTTGAGGAGGCGGGTGTTCAGATCAACCTGAATTCCCCTAAACAGCTGGGCGAACTGCTCTTTGAGCGCCTGGGCATTCCCGCGCCGAAGAAGACCTCCAAGGGCTATTCCACCACCAAGGAGGTGCTGGAGGGCCTGGCGGAGGATTATCCCATCTGCGCGAAGATTCTGGAATACAGGAAGTACCAGAAGCTGCGTTCCACCTACATCGATTCCCTGATTCAGCTGCGGGATGAGAATGGACGCGTGCATACCCATTTTGACCAGGTGGGCACGGCGACCGGCCGCCTGAGTTCCTCGGAGCCGAATCTGCAAAATATTCCCGTGCGCACCGAGCTGGGCCGCGAAATCCGCGGCGCATTCATTGCAAAACCCGGCCATGTGCTGGTGGATGCGGACTACTCCCAGATTGAGCTGCGCGTACTGGCCCATATTTCCGGCGATACGACCATGATTGACGCCTTCCGGGCCGATGAAGACATCCATGCCCGCACGGCGGCGGAGGTTTACGGCGTGCCCATCGCGCAGGTGACCTCCCAGATGCGCTCCGCATCCAAGGCGGTCAACTTCGGCATCGTGTACGGCATTTCGGATTTTGCCCTGGCCAAGAACATCGGCGTGACCCGCACTGAGGCCCGGGAATTCATGAACCGTTACTTTGAACGTTATCCCGGGGTGAAGGCCTATATGGAATCCTCCGTGCAGGAGGGCAGGGCGCGTGGCTATGCCATGACCCTGATGGGCCGCCGGCGCTACCTGCCGGAGCTGCTGAGCAGTAACTTCAATGTTCGTTCCTTCGGTGAGCGCTGCGCCATGAACAGCCCCATCCAGGGTACGGCGGCGGACATCATCAAACTGGCAATGATCCGCGTGGCTGCGGAACTGAAGGCACGGGGTCTCAAAACCCGGCTGATTCTGCAGGTGCACGATGAACTGATTCTGGAGGCGCCCGAAGCGGAGGCGGCCGAGGCAGCCGAGCTTCTGAAGCGCTGTATGGAGAGTGTGATGCGCCTGGAGGTGCCGCTCAAAACCGATATTACTACGGGAGGCGACTGGCGTGCCTGCAAATAAGGTCTATGTGGTTGGACTTACAGGCGGTACCGGCTGCGGCAAGAGTGAAGCGGCAAGGTATCTTGCATCCCTGGGCGCGAAGCACATCGATGCGGACGCCATTTCCCGTGCGCTTACCGCCGACGGCGGCGCGGCCATCGATGCTATCCGCCAAACCTTCGGGGATGAAATCTTCCATGAAAACGGAAGCCTGAACCGCCGTGCAATGCATGATCTGGTATTTTCCAGCGTGGCCCATAAGCGTGCGCTGGAGGGGATCATTCATCCCATGGTGCAGCGGTGCATGGTGGACGAAATCGAAGCTGCCGCGGGCGAAGGCTACCAGGTAGCCATTCTGGATGTGCCTCTGCTGTTTGAGTGCGGCATGGATGTGCTGTGCGATGAAACCTGGACCATGAGCGCGGATACGCAGATCCAGCTGGAGCGCATATGCGAGCGGGATTTGCTGACCGAAGACCAGGCGGCTGCGCGCATCGCAGGCCAGATGTCCATGGAGGAGCGCAACGCCCGGGCAAGCCGGGTGATCAACAGCGCCCGTCCCATCGAAAAGACCCGCGCCGAATTGAGCCAGCTGTACCAGCAGCTGCTGCGGCGCATCGGATAATTACGGAGGAAGCATGCAGAAAAGGCAAGCAAATAAGCGCAGGAAGCGCAGTAACCGCCGCAGGGGACGCTTGATCCGGGCGATTGTGCTGATTGTGTTGGTGCTGGGGCTCATCGGATTGGTGATGATGCTCTCCACCAAAGAAGTACAGAAGAAAACCGTACAGCTCTATCCCATGGAGTATACTGAGCTCATCCGCGCCAATGCCCGGGAATTCAACCTGGAGCCGGCTTATGTGGCGGCGGTGGTTCTTGCGGAGTCTTCGTACAACCCCAATGCAGTGTCCTCCGTGAATGCACAGGGCTTGATGCAGATCATGCCCAAGACGGCGGAATGGATTGCGGGCAAGTTCGATGAAACCTATGTGGAAGGCTGCCTGTTTGACCCGGAAACCAACCTGCGTTACGGCTGCTGGTATCTGGGCTTCCTGATGGACCGCTACGATGGCGATAAAAAGTGCAGTTCCTCGGCCTATCATTCCGGTCAGGGTACCGTGGATGGCTGGCTGAAGGATCCGGCCTACAGTGCGGATGGGAAGACACTCGATGTGATTCCCGGCAGCAATGCGGATACATATGTCAACAGGGTTTTGGAGTATTATGAGAAATATGATGAATTGTATGCATAAGAGATTTCCGGTCAGGCGCGCATTTGCGCTGCTGCTGGCGCTGTGCCTGCTGTGCGTATCCGCGCTGGCGGAATATCAGGATGAAGCCCTGACTGCGCTTGCAGGCGCGGAGGGAGTCGTTGAAGGCCAGATGGCGGATGACGGCATCGAATGGGTGGAGAATACTTATGTGGCGCCCACCATCAACATGGATGCAGATATTCAGCTGGGCTATGTGGCGGCGTCAACGGCCGAGATCAATCCCTTCAACTGTACCGAGCGCGACCTGGTGAGCCTGAACCAGCTGGTGTTTGAATCCGTGGTTGAGCTGGATGATGAAATGAAGCCCCAGCCCCTGCTGGCGGACAGCTGGAGCAACCAGGGCAAGAAGTGGACCTTCAAGTTGCGCCAGGGCGTCACCTTCCACAACGGTGCGCCCCTCACCGCTTCCGAGGTGGTGGGCAGCTACAACCGCTTCATGATGACCAATGAGCTCAATCCCTACTATACCCGTGTACAGATGATTTCCTCCATGGAGATCGTGGATGATCTCACCCTGGTGGTCAATTCCAGGTATTCCGGCTATGTTACCCTCTACGCCATGACCTTCCCTGTGGTTCAGGGCAGCACCCTGGACGACCGCATGGCCCGCGGCACCGGCCCCTATTGGTATACCGAGTATATCCCCGGCACGGGCGTGCGCCTGGAGGCCAACCCGCTGTGGTGGAAGAAGGATCCCCAGGTTCACAGCATCGCGGCCGTGAACTTTGCAGATTCCGGCGATGCGCTGGAGGCGCTGCAAACCAACCAGATCAACATGCTGTGCACCCAGTCCTCCAATGCGGCGGTGCACCGCAAGCTTTCCGATCATACCAGCATGGACTACATGACCACCACCTACGAAATGCTGGTGCCCAACCTGAACGATGATTCGGTCATGGGCGATGTGCGCATGCGCCAGGCGGTGATGTATGCCATCGACCGCGCTAACGTTGCGGCCAATGCCTATCGCGGCATGGGCATTCAGTGCGAGGTCCCGGTGAATCCCAGCTCCTGGCTGTACGAGAGCCAGAGCGCCATCTATTACTACAGCCCTGAACGCGCCCTACAGCTGATCAAGGAGTGCGGCTGGAGTGATTTGACCAACGATGGCAAGATGAACAAGGTCAATGGCGTTATGCTGGAGGACCTGAACATCCGCATCATCACCTACAACGAGAGCACAACCAATATCCGTGAAAACGCAGCAAACCTGATTGCGAATTATCTGGAAAATGTCGGATTTAATGTGGAGGTTGTGGTCTACAGCAAATCCCGCTGCCTGCAAAAGGTAAAGGACCGCGCGTTCGATCTGGCGCTCGTCGGCATGCAGTTCAGCGAGAGCCCCAACCTTGCGCCCCTGCTTCAGGGCGGCGGCAGCCTGAACCTGAACAACTTCAAAAATGAGAGCATGGAGACGGCTATCGGCCAGCTGGCCTCTGCGCAGACCGAGGAGGATTTGAAATCCCTCTACAGCCAGATACAGATGATTGTGGTGGAGAGACTGCCGGTGCTGGGCCTGCTGTGGCGCACGGGCACCGTGATTGCCAGCCGTTCCCTTGCGGGTCTGAGCGGCCTGCGCGTGGGTAATATGCTCAACGGAATTGAATTCATGACCAAATGACAAGCGGAACAATCCCAAGGAAGGTGAAAACAAATGATGAAGCTGCTGGACCAGGTTCGCCGTGCAAGCGGACATGTCTCCATTTATTATCGACCGCTGGACGGCGGATGTGCGCTGATGCACAACGAAAACGAGCCGCTGATGGCCGCCAGCGTCATCAAAATTCCCATCATGGTGGAGGCGTTCCGCCAGTTTGAGGCGGGAATTCTTTCTCCTGATGATGTACATGTGCTGTGTGATGAGGAAAAAATGCCCTCCTGCGGCGCACTCAACCGCATGCATGCAGGTTTGAAGGTGAACCTGCGGGATCTGGTGGAGCTGATGATTGTGCTCAGCGATAATACCGCCACGAACATCCTCATCGACCTGCTGGGTAAGGATAATGTCAATGCCACCTTGCAGTCCCTGGGAATCACCAAATCCGTGCTGCGCCGCAAGCTCTTTGATCGCGAAGCGCATCTGGCGGGCATCGAAAACACCGTGACCGCCCGGGATATGGGCGTGCTGCTGGAGAAGATGTACAGGGGCGAACTGGTGTCCGAAGCCGCCAGCCGCGAAATGGTGGAGATCCTGCGCAACCAGAAGCTCAACGGCAAGATGCCCTTCTACCTCAAGCCCCGCGGCATTGTATCCGCCCATAAGACAGGCGAGGATGACGGTATCACCCACGATGTGGGCATCGTGTTTGCACGCAAGCCCTTCGTGCTGTGCATGCTGTCCAATGAAACCAATGTGCCGGAATTTGAACGCCTGATTCAGGAGACGGCCCGGGAACTGGCGGAGATGAACAGCTGAAGAAAAGCACGCATGTGAAAGCATGCGTGCTTTTCTTTTTTTGGGAGGACTAATTGCGGTATTTTCCGGGGGTTACGCCCACGATGCGCTTGAAGGTCTTGCAAAAGCAGCTTTGGTCCGGAAAGCCTACAGCCAATGCGATTTCCGTGAGGGAGATGTCGGTGGAGAGGAGAAGATGTTTGCTTTCTTCCACCCGGATGCGGTTCAGCTGTTCGCGGAAGCTTACGCCCACCGTTTCCCGGAACAGGCTGGAAAAATAATTGGGGCTGAGCTTCAGGGATTCCGCCACAGTTGCCATGCTGAGAGGCTGGGCATAATTGGCGGCCATGAATTGCAGGGCCCGGCGGATATGGGAATTTCCCTTGTCCGTTGGTATGAACATGGCGTCCATGAAGCCTTCCACCATGCTTTGCAATAGATGGCAGATGGCGTCCAGGCTCTGCTCCCGGTTCATCAGGGTGAAGAACTGCCCGTTGAGTTTGTAGATGCTGTCCGCATGGGCGCCGCCGTTTATGGCGACACGGGAGAGCAGCGTGGTCAGCTCCAGCGCATGCATGCGCACGGAATCCAGTGTGCCGCCCTCGCTGAAGAGCACATAGCCCATCAGGTCGTTGAGCAGGGCCTTGGCTTCATGTACGCTGCCGGTACGCACCTTTGTCAGCAGGGAGTTTTCCTTTTCCAGAAAGTAGCTTCGGCTGGCAGGTATGCCCTGTTCCTTGTACATCTGTATGGTTTCATTGATGCGGGATTGTTGGCGCAGCTTTTCCTGAGCCAGGAGCAACGCAGCATGGCTGTCCGGCATCAGCGGCGCCAGAAGATGCCCAACCAGCCGGCTCAGGTGGTTTACGCGCGCTGGGGGGATGATGGCTATATCGGATAAGCCGTCGTA
This sequence comes from Clostridia bacterium, assembly GCA_017938785.1. Next base: position 4,009 of record JAGBAU010000066.1, on the reverse strand, counting down.
GAGCTCCAGCGCCAGGGTAGGGGAGAGGGGATGGGCTTCCATCACCCCAGCTACCAGTGTACTGTCCGGTTTGTCCATCAGAAAGGGGCCGATGAGTATGCTGGCGATGAGTTCATCCTGGCTGATCAGCGGAAAGCTGATGTGGTTCAGGCCGGAATGGCAGGTGAAGATGTAGGTTTCGCCCAGGGCCTTTGCGCGTTCGCCGCCCTTGCGGTGCAGTTCGTTGCATTCGTTTTGGATGAACACATGTTTCTTCAGGAGCGCACAGTAGCTGTTGCCGTCTCCATAGGAGATGAGGATTTCTCCCTGCCGGCCCAGCAGGCGAATGGGCAGTTCCGTAGTGTTGTGCAGGGTTTGCAGAATATCCCGCATGTGTTCCTCGGAAATCAGTGTAAAAATACTGGGGAACATGAATGATCTCCTTAATTGACAAAATATCGTTGCTTATGACAATTAAAATGGCGTTGCATGTATTATACTGTAATCAATGGATTAAATCAATAGGAGGAAATGACAATGAATCTTCAGGATATATCTTTGAAACTACAGGATGGTAAGGCGAAGGACGTGAAGCTGCTGGTGCAGCAGGCCATCGACGAGGGCATCTCCGCCCACGATATTCTGGAGCAGGGTTTGCTTCACGGCATGGGCGTAATTGGTGAAAAATTCAAGAACAACGAAGTTTTCGTGCCGCAGGTTCTGGTGGCAGCCCGCGCAATGAGCATGGGCGCAAGCCTGCTGAAGCCCCTGCTGAGCGCCGAGGGTGTGAAGGCCAGCGGCAAGGTTTGCATCGGCACCGTCAAGGGCGATTTGCATGATATCGGCAAGAACCTGGTGAAGATGATGATGGAGGGCAAGGGCCTGGAGGTCATCGATTTGGGCGTGGACGTGGCTCCCGAAGCATTCATCAATGCCGCCAAGAACGACCAGTGCACCATCATCTGCTGCTCCGCACTGCTGACCACCACCATGAACGTGATGGAGGATGTAGTCAAGGCCGCTGAAGCCGCAGGCATCCGCGATCAGGTGAAGATCATGGTGGGCGGCGCTCCTGTAACGGAGGCCTTTGCAAAGCAGATTGGTGCGGACGCCTATACCCTGGATGCTGCATCCGCTGCGGATGTGGCGGTCGGCTTCTGCTCCTGATTGAGGGAATACGCATGAATATTCGAAACCATCTGTGGGAAGCGGCGCACGGCAAATATGAACGTGCGCTGCCCATTCTGTCCTTTCCTGCTGTGCAAAAGATGAACGTGACGGTGGACCAGCTGGTGCATGACGCCCGGCTGCAAGCCGAGGCCATGGAGATCATCGTCCGCGAAACCAATTCGCTGGCGGCGATCAGCCTGATGGACCTGTCCGTTGAGGCGGAAGCCTTCGGTGCGGAAATCATTTTCTATGAAAATGAGGTTCCGGCTGTTACGGGCCGGCTGGTTTCCGGCGAGGAGGAAGCGGCTGCGCTGAAGGTTCCCCCGGTGAACGGTGGACGCACCCAGCTGTGCATCGACGCGGTACGCATGGCGAAGGAGAGGATTGTGGACCGTCCCGTGCTTGCGGGCATGATCGGCCCCTATTCCCTGGCGGGCAGATTGATGGATGTGACGGAGATCATGTTTGCCTGCTATGATGACCCGGACGCCGTGCACATGATCCTGGACAAGGCAACGGAGTTCCTCATCGCCTATGGCAGGGCATTCAAGGATGTGGGTGCGGACGGCATCATGATGGCCGAGCCCCTCGCAGGTGTGCTCAGCCCGGACCTGATGGAGGAATTCTCCGCTCCCTATGTGAAGCGCATCATTGCTGCGCTTCAGGATGATGCATTCGGGGTCATTTACCACAACTGCGGAAATGCCGTGCCCCACATGCTGGAGGCCATCTTTGATCAGGGCGCTGCCGCCTTCCACTTCGGAAATGCGGTGGATATGGCGCAGGTGCTGGCCAATGCGCCGGCGGATGCGCTGTGCATGGGCAATATCGACCCCGCTTCCCAGTTTGTGCAGGGCACGCCTGAGAGCATCGCCCGGGCAACTGCGCAGCTGATGGAGAAGTGTACAGCATATCCCAATTTCCTGCTTTCGTCCGGCTGTGATATTCCCGCCCATGCAAAGTGGGAGAATATCCGGGCCTTCTTTGGTGCGTTGAATAAACATGATAAACTTTGAAAGAATTGTCCTGGCTGCGGTGGAATCCGGAGCTGCGAAGGCGACTGTGATTCCTCAGGAGCAGGTTGTGCTCTCCCGGGAATTCTATGATATTTGCAAAACCAACGCATGCGGCAACTTTGGCCGGTGCTGGATGTGTCCGCCGGATATAGGCCCCATTGATGAACTGATGCAGCGGGTGAGGGCTTATCCCCATGCACTCATTTACCAGACCATCGGGAAGCTCGAGGACAGCTTTGATATCGAGGGTATGCAGGCTGCAGCGCGCCATCATGCCCGGGTGAGCCAGAAGATGCATGCAGCGGTTTCTCCGCTGGTGGCCGATGGCTGCTTTCACCTGAGCTGCGGCGGCTGCAACCTGTGTGAAAGCTGTACAAGGATTGAAAACCAACCCTGCCGCTTCCCGGAGAAGGCGCTCGTTCCCATGGAGGGCGCGGGTGTGGATGTATACAATACGGTGAAGGACACGGAGCTTAAGTATATCAATGGACAGAATACCGTGACCTATTTCGGCATGGTACTCTTTGAGGAGAAAAAGAATGCCTGAATTGACAGTTTTGCAGGGCGGCCTGCAAAGACAGCTGCGCTTTGAGGGTGAGATCCTGCTGGGTGAGCTACTCGCTGCCAACGGATTTGAAATCGCCCGTCCCTGCGGCGGACGGGGAAGCTGTGGCAAGTGCGCCGTGATACTGGAAGGGCAGGTTTCGCCGCCCAATGAAGCGGAAAAACGTGCGGGCACGCGCCTTGCCTGCCAGGCAAAGCTGCTGGGGGATGCAAGAGTGATCCTGCCTGAAACGCACGATTTTGAGCAGATTGAACTTTCCGGCGTTGAAATCGGCAAGGGTAAGCCCATGCCCGGCAGGCTGGGGGCGGCTGTGGACATCGGCACCACCACCATTGCGCTCAGGCTGTATGATTTGCAGGATGGGGTTTGCATCGGCGAAAGCGGCATGGGCAATCCTCAGGTGAGCGTGGCTGCGGATGTGATGGGCCGCATCGGCGCTGCGCTGGAAGGCAGGCTTGAAGAAATGCAGGCACAGGTTCTTTCAGCAATCCGCGCACTGCTGCAAACGGCCTGTCATCGGGCAGGAAGATTGCTTGAGGACGTGGATGTGCTGCTGGTGACCGGCAATACCACCATGCTCTACCTGCTGAGCGGGCGAAACCCGGAGGCGCTTTCCCATGCGCCCTTTGAGGCGGATTGCCTGTTCGATGAACAGGCGGAACTGCTGGGCAAGGCGGCCTATCTTCCGCCGTGCATGAACGCTTTTGTGGGTGCGGATATTACCTGCGCAGTGCTGGCGGCAGAACAGTGCGGGGGAGGAATCTCCCTGCTGGTGGATGTGGGCACCAACGGCGAACTGGCCCTGTGGAAGGACGGCGTGCTCTATGTCAGCTCCACGGCGGCGGGCCCAGCCTTTGAGGGCGCGGGCATCTCCTGCGGCTGCGGCAGCATTGCCGGGGCCATCGACAGGGCTTGTCTGGAGAATGGCAGGATTACTGCTCATACCATCGGCGAAGGCAAGGCTGTGGGACTGTGCGGTTCCGGCCTGATCGACGCCATCGCCTGCTTCCTGGAGAATGGCATGGTGGATGAGACTGGCGCGACGGACGAGGATGAACTCCTGCTGCGGGATGGCATCGCCTTGGCGCCCAGGGATATTCGTGCGGTGCAGCTTGCCAAGGCGGCCATCGCGGCGGGTATTGAAACCCTGATGGAAGCGGCGAATGTGACTGCGGATGAAATTGAAACCCTGTACATCGCCGGAGGCTTCGGCAGCCATCTGAACGTGCGGAGTGCGGCGCGCATCGGACTGATTCCTGCGGAGCTTGCAGGAAAGGTG
>JAGBAU010000065.1 GCA_017938785.1 Clostridia bacterium | reverse complement strand
GCTCATCATGTTTGACGGCACCCGCTCCACCGACGACGGCTGGCGCGATCACCCCCGCTACACCCAGTACCGCGACATGTTTGAAAACTTTGCATGGAGGCCGTTTGAATAATGGCCTCAAAACAAACGCGCATCCGTTGAAAATGACGGATGCGCGTTTGCTTATGTGGTGCCCAAATGCAATGCACCGCAGCGGTGCGCATCATTGCGCCCTCCCGAAATGGCGGGGACGTGAAGTTCCGGCTGCTCGACAAATTGGAATTGGGTTAATTCACATTTGTAGCGGATAACCGTTTCACCGTCATAAATTTCAGAGAATTCTGTAATACTAAAATTGTTCTTCTGATAAAAACCGACGGCATCATTATCCGTTTCAGCATATACAGACAATAAATCATAATTATTTATCACTTGTTTTATCATATAAGAACCAATGCCTTTGCCACGAGCAGATAAATCAACCGCAATTCCTAATATCTCAACTTTCTTCTGTTCAATAAAAGAAACAGCCATAACACCCACAATCTTTCCGTGACTAAAACAAGCAAAGATTTTTACAGAGTTATTATTCAGAAATTGTTCTACTTTCTTATTAAACTTTTCTTCGGTAGGCATAAACATACAGTGTTTGTAAATCTCATATGTTTGTAAAATATCGTTCTTGTGAGTTAATTCTATTAGGTTCATTGCACGCACCTACAAATTCTTATTTATCTGTCACTTAATCATATCACACATCTTCAATCCAAACAAGAACATTCCCTGCAGGCAATCCTGTCGGGAATGTCTATACCCATCAAAAAACCGCCCTGCTGATGCAGGGCGGTTCGTTTTCTTATGCCTTCTTCTTGGCGATGGGATGATCTACGAAGTAGTTCAGCACCATGACCAGCAGCAGTACAGCACCGTAAATCAGGGTGATGTAGTAGCTGGAGATCTGCGGGAAGCGGTTGATGCCGGTTTCCAGCAGGCGCAGCAGCACGATGGCCATCAGCACGCCGCTGATCTTGCCGCGGCCGCCCTTGGGGTCGACGCCGCCCAGCACGACGATCAGGATGCACTGCATGGTGTAAACGCTGCCGTAGTCGGAACGTGCGGAGTTGTAGTTGGCCAGCATGATCATGCCGCTGATGGCAGCGAAGATACCGGACAGGGCATAGGTCTTGATCAGCATCTGGTCAACCTTCACGCCGGAGAAGCGGGCTACATTTTCGTTGGTACCGATCATGTAGATCTTCTTGCCGTAGGTGGTGCGGGCCAGCAGGAACCATACCAGCACGGTGATGACCACGAAGAAGATCAGCTGCACAGGCAGAACGCCCTGCATGATGCCGCGCTTGCCGGGGATGATCTTCAGCAGCTTCTGGTTGATGGTTTCGGCATAGTTCATGGGCAGGTCGCTGACGGCATTACCGCCGGTGATGACCATGGAAATACCGGTAACCAGCTGGTTCACGCCCAGGGTGGCCAGAATCGGAGGAATCTTGATCTTGGAGATCAGGAAGCCGTTGAAGCAGCCGATCACGCAGCCCAGGCAGATGGCCAGGGCGAAGGATGCAACGATGATGCCTGCGCTGATGCTGCCTTCAGCGTCCATCTGGGTCTTCATGAACATACCCATGGTGATGGCGGTGATGTTGGCAACGCCTACGCTGGAAAGCTCGATACCGCCGGTGATCATGCACAGCATGCCGCCCAGGGCCATGATGCCGAACTCAGGGAACTGGCCGGCCATGGTGGTGAAGTTGATCACGGTATAGAACTTGTTGAAGCGGGTGATCGCCATGAATACGCACCACGCCACGATCATAACAACCAGGCGGGCGATATGGCGGTCCTTACGATAGATAGCAAGCAGCTTGTTCATTTTACCGCCTCCTTTTTCATGTTGCGAAGGCCGGCCTTCTTGGAACGGGTAACCTGCATTGCAGAGATACCGGTACCGACAACGATCAGTGCGCCTACGAAGAAGTCCTTCCAAACGGTGGGGATACCGATCAGGATCATGGAGTTTTCAACCATGACGATCAGCGCAGTACCCAGCATGCAGCCGAACAGGGTGCCGCTGCCGCCCACGATGGCGGTGCCGCCCAGAACGATACCTGCGATAACGTTCATTTCCATGCCCAGCATGTTGGTGGGATGCATCTGCTGCATCATGGAGATACGGCACAGGCCTGCCAGGGCAGAGATGACGCCGACGTAGATGAGCATGATGAAGCGGGTGCGCTTTACGTTGAAGCCTGCGCGGTGGGCGGAAGTGGCATTGCCGCCGATGGCGTAAATGCCGCGGCCGAACATGGTTCTGTTCAGGATGAACCAGGTCAGGATCAGCGTAGCGATCAGCATTAGGAATGTGGTAGGCATTCGCGAGGTCAGGCCGGAAGCCTTGTTCTCAGCGACGAACAGAGCGGAGGTACCGAACTCGCGCATGGCAGTGGGAATCACGGCCAGCTGCTTGGAATTCAGGGCGCCCTGCATAAGTCCCTTGAATACGCTGGAGGAGCCCAAGGTCACGATCATGGCCGGCAGTTCAAAGTAGCCGATGAACAGGCCGTTGAAAGCGCCCAGGATTGCGCCGATCACAACGGTGATCAGCACGGGCAGCCACAGGCCGCCCTCCCAGCCCATGTCCAGGAGCATCTTGGTGGTGGCATAGCCGGTGAGGGATGCCAGCGCCGGGAAGGAGATATCGAAGCCGCCGGATACGATGACCATGAACTCGCCGATGGCGAAGATTCCGGGCACAACCAGCGCGCTCAGGATGTCAACGATGTTGTTGGGGGTAAAGAACTGATGGGAACGAACTTCGATCAGCAGGCACAGTGCGAGGAACACCAGGGTGATGTAGAACTCACTGCGGCTGGTCAGCTTACGGAGAGCTTTTTTCATATTCATGCCAAGTCCCTCCTTACATCATGTGCGAGAGCACGACGGATTCGTCGGTCACCGCGGGGTCGAGGTGGGCAACGATCTTGCCCTTCTTCATGACCAGCAGGTCGGAGCAGTTCTCCAGAACCTCGGGCAGGTCATCGGAGATGATGATGACCGCCATGCCCTGGTTTGCCAGGCGCTGCAGGATGGCGTGGATGTCATGCTTGGAGCCGATGTCAACACCCACGGTGGGGCCGTTGAGGATCAGCACGTCGGGCTTGCAGGCCAGCCACTTGGCCAGAACGATACGCTGCTGGTTGCCGCCGGAGAGGGTGGTGCAGGCGTTGTTCGGGTCGGGGGTCTTGATGGCCAGATCCTTCACCCACTTATCGATCTCTTCCTGGCACTTCTTCAGGTCCAGCACGCCGGCCTTCTTGGTCAGGTGATCGATTTCAGAGATGATGATGTTGTCCGCGATGGACTGGGTCAGGAACAGACCCTCGCTCAGGCGGTCTTCCGGCACGAAGCCGATGCCTGCGGCGATGGCGTCGCGGGGGCTGGCGATGGTGACGGCCTTGCCGTCCTTGACGATCTGGCCGCCGGTGGCCTTGCGCAGGCCGAACATGGACAGGGCCAGCTCAGTGCGTCCCGAGTCCAGAAGGCCGGTGATGCCCAGGATCTCGCCGCGGCGCAGCTGGAAGGAAACATCCTCAAAGCAGCCGTCCAGGGTGAGGTTCTTGGCCTCCAGCACCGGAGCATTGCCCTCGCTTTTGTAGCTGGGCTTGAAGGGCTCGTTGTCGAATTCACGGCCGGTCATATAGTAGGAGAACTTCTTATCATCCAGGTCGGCGGTGGAGCCGGTGGCGACCATCTGGCCGCTGCGCATGATGGAGAAGCGCTCAGAAATTTCGAATACCTCGTCGAGCTTATGGCTGACGAACAGGATGGCAATGCCCTGTGCCTTGAGCTGTTCAATGATCTTGAACAGGGCCTTAACTTCCTTCTTGGTCAGCGCGGTGGTGGGCTCGTCCATGATGATCAGCTTGGCGTTGAACATCAGTGCGCGGCAGATAGCAACCATCTGCTTCTCCGCAACGGTGAGGGAACCAACCAGGCGGTCCAGTTCCATATCAAAATTGATCTTGGAAAGGGCTTCCTTGGCGATTTCACGCATGCGGCGCTTGTTGACGAACTTGTGGCCCGCAGCCAGCTCGGTGTTGAAAGCCAGGTTCTCCATAACCGTCAGGTTCGGGAAGATGGAGAAGTCCTGATAGATAACCTGAACGCCCATGTTGATGGCTTCCAGGGGAGTGATCTCGGTGTAGGATTTTCCGTCAAATTCAATGTGACCGCCATCGGGCTTATGAACGCCGCAGATGACTTTAATGATGGTAGATTTGCCGCAGCCGTTTTCGCCGGCAAGGCAGTGCACTTCGCCGGGCTTGATTTCCAGCGTTACACCCTGCAGTGCATGAACAGCGCCGAACGATTTGCTGATGTCGACAGCTCTGAGCAAGTACTCGGACATTGCCTGTTTCCTCCTTACGGCGGGGGACCCGCCGGTTTTGTTATGGTGGAGATCCATTCCCCCACCATGCACCCCTCGATTTTGCAAAGCAAAACCCGTACCCGATCAGGGAATGATATAACTGTGCGGGGAGCCCGAAGGCTCCCCGCAATCTTCATTGCTTAAATTAGAAACCGAAGGAATCTACGTTCTCAGCAGTGATGGTGATCCAGCCCTGGCCTTCGAGGACGGTTTCGGAACCGGCCTTGAACTCGAGAGCCTGATAGCCTTCTACGCCCAGATCCAGGGGAGCAGTGATCTCTTCGCCGTTCAGGATCTTCTGAGCCAGAGCGACCATTGCCTGACCTGCCAGTGCGGGATCCCACAGGGTCAGGTACTGAACAGCGCCGGACTTGAGCAGCTCAGCGTTGTCGCCGGGCATACCGGTACCAGCGGTGAATACCTTGCCGGACAGGCCCAGTTCTTCGATTGCGCGGGCAACGCCGGGTGCGTCGAAGGAAGAGGTGCCCATGATGCCCTTCAGGTCGGGATACTTCTTGAAGAGCTCCTTGGCTACGTTGTAGGCGGTGTCGCCGTTGTCGTGAGACTCAACGCGGGGGTCGGACTCCAGCAGGGTCATGTTGGGATAGGCTTCGCCAGCGTGCTTCACGCCACCGTCTGCCCACTC
>JAGBAU010000064.1 GCA_017938785.1 Clostridia bacterium | reverse complement strand
TGCGTGGGGACGCTTATCAGCGCCGGCCTTGCGTGCAGCTGCCTTCTCTTTTACACGAGTTGCCATATCTTTTCTCTCCTTCCGTTACTTGCGGGACGACGCTTTTTCACCGGCGTGTCCCCTGAAAGTACGGGTGGGGGCGAATTCGCCGAACTTATGTCCAACCATATCCTCGGTTACATAAACCGGAACATGTCTGCGGCCGTCATGGACGGCAACCGTATGTCCAATAAACTGGGGGAAAATGGTGGAAGAGCGGGACCAGGTCTTGAGAACCTTCTTCTCGCCAGCAGCGTTGAGTTCTTCGACGCGCTTGAGAAGTACGGGCTGAATGAACGGGCCCTTCTTAACAGATCTGCTCATTAGGTTTGCCTCCTTTCAGGCTTACTTCTTCTTAGACTTCCGGCTGATGATCAGCTTATCGGAATACTTGCGATGCTTGCGGGTCTTGACGCCCTGGGTCTTCTTGCCCCACGGGGACATCGGAGCCGGCATACCGATCGGAGAACGGCCTTCGCCGCCGCCGTGCGGGTGATCGCAGGGGTTCATGACGACGCCGCGTACGGTGGGACGGATGCCCATGTGACGGGAGCGACCAGCCTTACCGATGCGAACGTTGGAGTGGTCAGTGTTGCCAACCTGGCCGACGGTTGCGCGAGCGTTCATGGAAACCTTGCGAACTTCGCCGGAGGGCAGGCGGACCTGAGCGTAGGTGCCTTCCTTAGCCATAACCTGAGCTGCGGTACCTGCGGAGCGAACCATCTGGCCGCCGCGGCCAACCTTGATTTCCACGTTGTGGATCAGGGTGCCCAGCGGGATGTTCTGGATGGGCAGGCAGTTGCCGGGCTTGATGTCAGCCTCGGGGCCGCTCATAACAGTGTCGCCAACCTTCAGGCCCAGAGGAGCCAGGATGTAGCGCTTCTCGCCATCGGCGTAAGCCAGCAGAGCGATGAAGCAGGTGCGGTTGGGATCGTACTCGATAGCCTTAACGGTTGCCGGGATACCATCCTTATTGCGCTTGAAGTCGATGATACGATACTTTCTGCGTGCGCCGCCGCCGTGATGACGAACGGTGATCTTGCCCTGGTTGTTACGACCAGCCTTGTGACGCAGATCGGTCACCAGAGAGCGCTCGGGCTCCTTCTTGGTGATCTCTTCGAAGGTCAGAACCGACATGAAACGCCTTGCGGGCGAGGTCGGCTTGTACACTCGAATTGCCATAGTGTTTTTCTCCCCTTTTCTTTACTTGGTTCTTTATCGGCGAACCTGCCATTGGTGGAAGGATTATCTCCTTCCGGGAGCGGCTTATATTATAGAAGAAACTCTATTAGGCTTCCTCTTCTTCAGCCATGCCCTCGAAGAACGGGATGTTCTTGGAATCCTTCTTCAGGGTTACGATAGCCTTCTTCACCTCAGGGGTGCGGCCCTGGGTGCGGCCCTGGCGCTTCATCTTGCCGAGAGTGCGCATGGTGTTGACGCTCTCAACCTTAACGCCTTCGAAGATTTCTTCGATAGCGGCCTTGATCTCGGTCTTGTTGGCGTTGATAGCAACTTCGAAGGTGAACTTCTTAGCGGCCATGTCAGCGTAGGACTTTTCGGTCAGGACCGGCTTCTTGATGATGTCATATGCCTTAGTCATTCTGCGTAAACCTCCTCAACCAGCTTAACAGCTTCCTGGGAGATGATGAACTTGTCACAATCCAGGATGTCGTGGACGTTCAGGCTGCCAACGAAGGTGGTCTTAACGCCCGGGATGTTGTTGCTGGCGCGTACGATCATCTGATCGACGTCCTTGGTCACGATGAGAGCCTTCTTGTCGGCGCCCAGAGCCTTGAGCATCGCGGCGATGTTCTTGGTCTTGGCTTCGGCGATGGCCAGGTTATCGATAACCATCATTTCAGCAGCAGAAACCTTGCAGCTCAGTGCGCTGCGCATTGCCAGGCGGCGAACCTTGCGCGGAACGCTGATGCGGTAGTCACGCGGCTTGGGAGCGAACACAACACCACCGTGGGTGAACTGCGGAGCTCTGCGGCCGTGATGGCGTGCATTACCGGTGCCCTTCTGGCGATAGATCTTCTTGCCGCCGCCGCGTACTTCGGTACGGGTCTTGGCGGACTGGGTGCCCTGGCGCTGTGCATTCAGATAAGCACGAACGACAGTGTGCATTGCGCTGGTGTGAATCTCAGAAGCGAAGACTTCATCGAGCAGCTCGATTTCGCCAACTTCTGCGCCCAGCATGTTGTAAAGCTTAACGTTTGCCATGATTGCGTCCTCCTATTAACCCTTGATAGCGTCGCGTACCATGACGAGGCTGCCATTCGCACCGGGGATAGCGCCCTTAATCATGAGCAGGTTGCGCTCTGCATCAACCTTAACAACTTCCAGGTTCTGGATGGTGACGCGCTCGCAGCCGTACTGACCGGCCATCTTCTTGTTCTTGAAAACGCGAGAGGGGTCAGAGTTAGCACTCAGGGAACCAACGCCGCGGTGATACTTGGAACCGTGGCTCATGGGGCCGGTGTGCTGATTCCATCTCTGGATGACGCCAGTGTAGCCGTGGCCCTTGCTGGTGCCGATAACATCGATCTTATCGCCTGCAGCGAAGACATCACACTTGATGGCGTCGCCGACGGAGTAGCCGCTGATATCCTCGAAGCGGAACTCACGCAGGTGGCGTGCGGGTGCTACGCCAGCCTTGGCAAAATGACCTTGCTCGGGCTTGTTGAGGAGTTTCTTTGCGCGCTGCTCAGACAGCTCACCGAAACCAACCTGAACTGCTTCGTAACCATCGTTGGCCATGGTCTTCACCTGAGTAACGGTGCAGGGGCCTGCCTCAACGACGGTAACCGGTACCAGACGTCCGTCATCGACGAAAATCTGGGTCATACCGATCTTCTTGCCGAGAATTGCCTTTTTCATTGTTACACCTCTTTCGGTAGTTCGGGTAACCGCTTGGCAGTTACCAATTTGATAAAACTGTCGGAAGGCGGAGCCGTGAGATGAGCTCACTTCCACGGAACTTTATGTTCCTTACAGCTTGATCTCGATTTCAACGCCTGCCGGCAGATCGAGCTTGGTCAGCGCGTCAACCGTGCGGGGAGTGGGCTGAAGGATGTCGATCAGGCGCTTGTGGGTGCGCATTTCGAACTGCTCGCGGGAATCCTTGTGCTTGTGGGGGGAGCGCAGGATGGTCACGATCTCCTTCTCAGTGGGGAGCGGGATCGGGCCGGACACGCGAGAGCCAGTGCGCTTTGCAGTCTCAACGATGCGGGCTGCGCTCTGGTCGATGATGCTGTGCTCGTAAGCCTTCAGCTTGATACGGATCTTCTGGTTGGCCATTGTCTTTCCTCCTGTTTGAACTCATGCACACGCTGCCGGGCGTGCTTCTTAGTTTTTTCTTGCGACGGGCATGAGCTCCGTCGTCCGATTGAAGCGGACTGGTCCCCGAAAGTTACCGGTTGGACCGCAATCTTCCGGTTCATCCCTGTCGCCGCGTGGGTTTCATCTCTCTTTTGAGAAACCGGCATTTCTTCGCGGAAATCCTCCGCACGCGACCTTCTAATTATACCGCAAAAGCCCTATTTTTTCAAACAACACAATCCCGTTTTTTGTAAAAACCGGGCAAAAACAGCCGTATTTTTCAAACACTTAACTCAAAAACCGCCTCGGAAGGCGGTTTTTTCTTTCATAGAACGCCCGGCTGCGTGTATGCCGGATTTTGAAGCTGTCATACAGAAAACGCACGGCATCGTGTATTCCAGTCAAAAACCGAACATTCCGTATTTGCAAAGGTTTTGAGGTTCGTTTTTTTGACGGGTTTCACTAGCACTTTTGCATTGTATTTATTTGAGTACAATGCTGTCCGCACCGATCAAATTGGCCAGGGCACCGAAGTCATAGCCTTCATCCACCCAGTATTCGCCGGGCGCCTGGACAGCCTTGCGGGAACCATCCTCACCAATCTCCACCAGGACCACAGGGATGCGGCCCGGGGTTTCAGACAGGATCGAGAGTACATCATTTCTCTGATGCGCCGCCAGCTTCAAATAGAGCTTCTTCGGTCCGCTTTCGCGCCTGGGCTGCGGCACATAGCGCGGAAGCTCCTGAGCCGCCATTCCCCGCAGGGGCATAACCTTGTCCAGCAACAGCTTGGGCTCCTCTTCCTCGCGGATGGAAAGCTTACCCACCATCAGCACCGGCTCATCCGCCTTCAGCTGCGCAGATACCCGTTCATAGACCTTGGGGAAGACCAGGACCTCCGTGACGCCGTACATGTCCTCCAGCTGCACAAAAGCCATCATGCTGCCGGACCGGGAAGCCTTCATCTTCTTTTCTGCAATCAGGCCGCCCATGCGCACGGTCTGCTGGTCATACGACATTCCGCCGTCCTCGTGCTCGGAGAGCTCGCTCAGGAAGCGGGAGTTGATCTCCAGGTGCGCAAGATCATCCACATATTCATCCAGCGGATGGCCAGAGATGTACACACCCGTGGTTTCGCGTTCCATCTGCAGCTTCATGCGCAGATCGAACTCCGGCAGATTCGGCATCGGCGGAGGCGGCGCCTGTACGCTCTCCTCCCCGCCGAAATCAAACAGGGAGATCTGCCCGGCCAGCACATTCTTCTGCTGGCGGTTTGCGCCGTCCATGGCCTTCTCGAACACATGCAGCTTCTGGCTGCGCGCGCCGGGCAGGCGGTCGAAAGCGCCCGCACGAATCAGGCTCTCCACACCCTTCTTATTGATGGAAAGGGCCGCATTGCGGTCGATGAAATCATAGAGGTCGGTATAAGGGCCGTTTTCCTCGCGTTCACGCACCAGATCCTCGATGGCATTGTGTCCAAGATTCTTAACGCCCGCGAGGCCAAAGCGCACGCCCTTTTTGCCGTCCAGCCAGCCCACAGAGAACTTGCCCTGGGATTCATTCACATCCGGCGGCAGCACAGGAATGCCCCGCTTGCGCAGCGCCTGTATATAGTAGGCAATCTTTGTGGTATTGGTGGTCATGGAGTTCATCAGCGCCGCCATGAATTCCACCGGATAGTGCAGCTTCAGCCAGGCCGTCTGTACAGCCACCACGGCATAGGCAGCCGCATGGGACTTATTGAAGGCGTAGCTGGCGAAGGCGGTCATTTCATCGAAGATCTGCTCCGCAGCCCTCTCCGAGATGCCGTTGCGCACACAGCCAGGAACGATGATTTCGCCGTTTTCCTCGAGGCCATGAATGAAGTTGGCCTTCTCCTTGGCCATGACATCATGCTTTTTCTTGGCCATGGCGCGGCGCACCAGGTCACTGCGACCCAACGAATAGCCCGCCAGATCGCGCACAATCTGCATAACCTGCTCCTGATAGACCATGCATCCGTAGGTAACGTCCAGGATGGGCTTGAGCTCCGGCGTGATATAGCACACGCTGTCCGGATTCTCCTTGCCCTGGATGTAGCGCGGAATGGATTCCATGGGACCGGGACGATAGAGGGAGATGGCCGCAATGATGTCCTCAAAATTGCCCGGGCGCATGTTCTGCAAAAACTGGCGCATGCCCGCAGATTCCAGCTGGAACACGCCGTCCGTATCGCCGTCGGAAATCATGGCGTACACGCCCGCATCATCGAAGGGTATCTCCTCGGTCTTGATCTCAGGACCGCCGCCCAGGAGCACCATTTCTTCCGTATCCATGATGACGTTCAGGGTGCGCAGGCCCAGGAAGTCCATCTTCAGTAGGCCCAGGGCTTCCACGTCGCCCATGGGGAACTGGGTGGTGATGACGTCGTCATTCTTTTGCAGCGGCAGGTATTCCACCACCGGCCTGGCAGTGATCAGCACACCTGCCGCATGGGTGGAGGCATTGCGCGGCATGCCCTCCAGCTTCTGCGCCATATCCATCATCCTGCGGACTTCCGGGTCATTTTCATAGGCAGAGCGTAGTTCAGCGCTCATCTTCAGCGCCTTTTCGAGGGTCATTTTCAGTTCAAAGGGCACCATCTTGGCGATGGCGTCGGTCTGCTGGTAGCTCATGCCCAGCACACGGCCCACGTCGCGCAGCACCGCGCGGGCGGCCATGGTACCGAAGGTGATGATCTGTGCCACATGATCCGCGCCGTAGCGCTCGCGCACATAGTCGATCACCTTGCCGCGGCGCTCGTAATCGAAGTCGCAGTCGATATCAGGCATGGAGATGCGCTCCGGGTTCAGGAAGCGCTCAAACAGCAGGTTATACTTGAGGGGATCGATCTCTGTAATACCCAGGGAATAGGCCACGATGGAGCCCGCGCCGCTGCCGCGTCCGGGGCCCACGCCCACGCCATGGGTCTTTGCATAGTGGATGAAATCCCATACGATCAGGAAATAATCCACATAGCCCATGTTCCTGATGACGTCCAGCTCGTAGTTCAGACGATCCCAGGCATCCTGTCGGTCCTCGCCATAGAGCCGGCGAATGCCCGCTTCACAGAGTTTGCGCAGGTAGGCAGTATCGTCTGTCTCCCCCTCAGGCAGGGGATACCTGGGCAGGTGCGTAGTGGAGAAATCGAATTCCACATGACAGCGCTGCGCGATTTCTTCGGTGCGCTCGATCGCGTCTTTGAAGTTGGGGAAGACCCTGAGCATCTCCTCCTCGGATTTCACATAGAGCTGGTCGGTGTTCATGCGCATACGGTTTTCATCCTGGAGGGTCTTGCCCGTCTGGATGCACATGAGCACTTCCTGCATCTCCGCTTCGTCCTGGGTGAGGTAATGGCAGTCGTTGGTGCAGACCAACGGAATATCCAGTTCCCGTGCCAGCTTTACCAGCCGCGGCAGAACCTGTTTCTGTTCCGGCATGCCGTGATCCTGGAGTTCAATGAAGTAATTGCCCTTTCCAAAGATGTTCAGATAACGCTGGGCCATGGCGCGGGCGTCGTTTTCCCGGCGGTCCAGCAGCAGCTTGGGCAGGTCGCCCGACAGGCAGGCGCTCATGCAGATCAGGCCCTCATGGTATTTTTCCAGCAGATCGAAGTCCACGCGGGGGCGGTAATAATAGCCGCGGGTCCAAGCTTCGCTGACCATAGCGGAAAGATTCTGATAGCCCTTCTGGTTTTCACACAACAGGATGAGGTGGCTCTGCTCGCGGAAGCCACCGGTCCTGCTCTCCATATCGGCGCAGACATACACTTCGCAGCCAATGACTGGATGGATGCCCTCCGCCTTCGCCGCGCGATAGAAATCCAGCACGCCGTACATCACGCCGTGATCCGTGATCGCGCAGGACTGCATGCCCAGTTCCTTGAGCCGCTTCATCAGCGGCTTGATGCGGCACGCACCGTCCAGCAGCGAATATTCCGTATGCAGATGCAGATGTGCAAACATAGCCTTGCGCCCCTTCATGAAAACCGGCCTATTTCACCGATATAATGTTTTCATTATAACACAAAAGCAGGGTGATGTCACCCTGCCCGTTCCACATATATTTCACTGCGAATGGCTTCCAGTTTGCCTTCTCAGATGCCTTCCACATGCAGAAGCTGGTCGATTGTATCAAACGAACCATGCTGTTCTCTATAGGCAACGATGCGCTCCGCCAGCAGGTTCCCTATCCCCGGCAGCTGCGAGAGCCTTTCCGCAGAAGCCGTATTGATGTTCACCATCTCCACCCGCCGCAGCAGTTCATAATCCGCCGCATGCACCGGAATCGCCGTCACCTTCGGCGGAATCCGCGCAATGTAAACGCCGAAGGAGAGCGCAAGTACAAGCGCCAGCGCGGCGGCAATCAGCCAGCCTTCGCCCCAGCTTCCCCTTCGCTCTCCCCTGTTCATATGTGCTCCTTATTTGAGGGTCGTGGCATTGCGCACGATCTCCTGAATATCCTCCTTGAGGCTATCCATCTCCCGGCCCGCGAGGGTGCGCTCGGAGATTTCATAGATATCCTCCACATCGTCCTCCGCGGCCGTCACCGCCACAGTGGTGATTTCCGGATCCGCCGCCATGACCTCAGCAGCTACCATTTCGCGGATGCGCTCGGTCATTTCGCCGCGATAGGCCTGATTGAACTTCACGCCCACCAGCGCAGTATTGCCGGTCACAACCACGCGTGCCTCAGAGATTTCGGAAATCTGGCCGATGCGGGCTTCAATCTGTGCGGCGTCATTGGTCCAGTTGAAGCGGGTGGTAGTCTGGCGGGCAGCACCAGCTTCGCTGGTGGTACCCTGGGGCATGTAGTTGGGAGACGGTGCGGGAGATGCATCCACCATGCCCTCCTCCACGCGGTTCATGCATCCGGTCGCAGCGATGCTCACCGCCACAATCAGCACAGCGGCAAAAAACAACTTCTTAAACGTATCTTTTCTCATGGATTCATACCTCCTTGCCGCTATATTATGAGCGGTTTTAAAGGGAAGCATTCACCCGTTTTGCACAATTTCAGTCCGTTTCCCGATAGAAACAGCAACCGCCGACGAACTCCCTCAGGATGGAATTCACCGGGATCTCATCCTCCACATCCGCCGTCTGGATATAGTTCAGGAACTTCACCAGGCGCTGGGCCAGCGTGTAATGGGGACTGCTGGGCGTCACCGCACGAAGCGCAGGATAGGCATACTTCTTCATGATGGGCAGTTCATAGGTGAGGGAGGAATTGATCATCGCATCCGCCTCCTCCTGGTAGGGGAAGATGTAATTCTCCTCGCCGTGGCGCACGGATTTCCACATGGCCATGGTCTCCTCCGGCGGCGTACCGCGGAACTGGTGATCGCGCACAATGCGGCGAAGCAGACGGGCGTCGGTGGTGCGGATGCGGTTGTGGTCATCCAGGTTCAGCATGGTGAGGGCGCTGATGTAGATCTTGAACTTGAGCTTTCGTTCGATGCCCTCGGTGAGCTTTTCGTTCAGGCCGTGAATACCCTCAATCAGGATGGGCTGGCCCGCCTCCACCTGGAAGGGATGCGTCTTATCCGTACGGGTGGCGGTATGAAAATCGAACTGAGGAATCTGCACCGTCTCCCCCGCCATCAGGCGGCGCAGGTGATCGGAGATCAGATCGGTATCCAGGGTTTCGATGCGCTCCAGGTCAACGGAGCCATCCTCCTCCAGGGGCAGATCCGACCGATTGCGGTAGTAATCATCCAAGGAAATCTTCACCGGGCGCAAGCCCTGCACGCGCAGCGCGATGCTCAGGCGATGAGCGAAGGTGGTCTTGCCCGACGAGGACGGGCCTGCGATCAGAATCAACCTTGCACCGGACGCGATGAACTGATCCGCGATGGACTGAATCTTGCGCTCCTGCAGCGCCTCATTCACACGGATGAACTCGCGCAGGCGGTGGCCGTCGATCATCTCGTTCAAATCGGCAGCATTCTCGCAGTTCAGGATGCGGTTCCACGCAGCCGTCTCCTGGTAGATATTCCACAGCTTGGGCAAATCCTTGAACGGCGCGCTCTGTTCGGGGTTATCCATATCCGGCTGCATCAGCACCACGCCCGGACCGTAGGGCGTAATGGAAAACACATCCACAAAGCCCGTCGAGGGAACCATTTCACCGTAATAGTAATCTTCAGGGCCATCATCAATATGATAGAGGGTAAAATGATCGTACTGGCGGTAGTTCAGGATGCGCAGGCGGTCCGTCTGCCCGGTGCGGGCAAAGTATTCCTGTGCGGTATCGGTGGTTACGTTGTTGCGCGCAATGGGCAGATCCTCCGCAGACAGCCGGCGCATTTCAGCCTCGATCCGCGCAGCGAGGACGGCGTCCATTTCCACGCCCTCAACCACGATGTACAGACCCTGTCCAAAGGAATGCTCGATGCGCACATGCTTCCCAGGACAAACCTTATTCGCCGCCGTGATGAACAGCAGCTGCAGGGAACGTTCATAGATGCGCCGCCCCTCTTCATTTGCATAGGTGAGCACCTGCGCATGGGCATATTCCTCTGCCGGATCGTTCAGGGAAAAGGTTCGGCCCTGCACGCAAATACCCAGAGGACGACGTACCTTCCGATCCTCAGGCAGGAGATTGTAGGCCTCCAGCCAGCTGACGCCGTTTTTACAGCTGATTTCATAGCCGTTCAATTTCAGATACAAGGTCTTCCCTCCCCGTCTTCAAAGAATTTTACTCATTATATGCGATTGTCGGCGTGCAGTTTCCCAACCTCCGCCGCCGACCCGGAATCTGTAAACAGATTCCTAATCTGCATTATAACACAGGGAAATTCCCGATGACAAGCAAAAGAAAAAAAGACCGAATCCAAACGGATTCGGTCTTTGATCTTCAGCTAAGAATTAGCCCAGGATCTTGGTAACAACGCCGGAACCTACGGTACGGCCGCCTTCGCGGATAGCGAAACGCAGACCTTCTTCGCAAGCGATGGGGGTGATCAGGGTGATCTCCATGTCGATGTTGTCGCCAGGCATTACCATCTCAACGCCTTCGGGCAGCTTGATGTTGCCGGTT
>JAGBAU010000063.1 GCA_017938785.1 Clostridia bacterium | reverse complement strand
GAACCGAAGCCGATGATGTCCTCGCCGCCCATTTCGCAGATGGCGTCGATGTGGCGCAGCACATCGTCAAGAACGGCTTCGCGGCCGCTTGCCAGGAAATCGGAATAGAAGTTGATGCCGATGAAGCCCTTGCGGTCGATGAGAGCGCGCACCTGTTCGCGGGTCAGGTTGCGGAAGTGATCGCACAGCCAGCGGCAGTTGGAGTGGGACGCCAGGGGAGCAACCTGTGCCTTTTCCACCACATCCCAGAATCCCGCTTCATTTAAATGGGAGACGTCCGCAGCAATGCCGCGCGCATCCATCTCCCTCAGGAATTCAAATCCCGTGGGCTTGAGCCCGGTGGTTGCATCCAGCTTGGCGGGCATGCCGATTTCGTTTTCGTAGTTCCAGGTGAGGGCGATCAGGCGCATGTGCACATCATCGTCAAATTCACGAAGGACATCGATGCTGCCCTTGAAGGCTTCGCCGCCCTCACAGGAAAAAACCGCGCTGCTTTCTACAGGCGGGGCATCCGGCAGCTTTCCATCCAGGCGGGGGAGGGGCAGCTTCTTGTAGAGCTCCTTCATGACCATGCCGTCTGCGTAAGGGTCGGGGCGGCGCAAGGAGGTGAACATGGCAAATGTCTGGATGCCGATGTTGCCTGCTTTGAGGCGCTCCGGGGTAACGGTGCAGTCTCCGGGGGCATAGTTGTGTACAACGATATTATACAGGGTGTCGCAATGCGCGTCAGTTGTGAACATGCGCTTTCCTCTTTTCAATAAAGGTTTGAACCATTATAGCGCAAGAAGGGCGTTTTTTCAATCTGGACGGGATATGAACGAATGAATTTTGAACCAAAACCGGAATATATTCGGATGAGGAATGTTAAAAATCCGTTTTTTTAACCCGTTGAACGTTTTTTGACACAAATTTGGTACTACCATTGCTTGCAAAACCGAATGTTTCGTGTTATAGTAATATAAATTAACTATAACGGGTGCATTGTCCCGCAAGAGTTGATTTGGCAAAGGCATATGCCTTTCTTTGTTTCATTTGAAACAAAGAAATCAGCCTTTACCGCAAGTTATTCTTGTTCCCACGGATGCCTTGCATCCTGTATATAAGCAGGGAAAAATAAATTAGGAGGGAATTTTCAAATGAAGAAAATCCTTTGCCTCGTCCTGGCCATGCTGATGGTTATGGGCATCGCTACCGTAGCTTCCGCAGAAGAAGCAAACTGGAAGGTTGCTATCCTGACCGGTACCGTATCTCAGGGTGAAGAAGAATTCCGCGCAGCCGAAAAGGCCGTTGAGACCTGGGGCGCAGAGCACATCATCACCGACACCTATCCGGACAACTTCATGTCCGAAATGGAAACCACCATTTCCAAGCTGGTTGCTTTCGCATCCGATCCCGAAGTTAAGGCTATCGTAATGTGCCAGGCAGTTCCGGGCGCAACCGCAGCCTTCGAGAAGATCAAGACCGAACTGGGCCGTGACGACATCCTCTTCATCGCCGGCACTCCCCAGGAAGACCCCGCTGTTATCTCCGCTGCTTCCGACATCGTAATGTACGCTGACGAAGCTGCTCAGGGCGACACCATCATGGAAAAGTGCGCTGAGTGGGGTATCGAAGTATTTGTTCACTACTCCTTCCCCCGTCACATGGCAATGGAGCTGATCGTTGCACGTCATGAGCTGCTGCAGGCCAACGCCGAAGCTTTGGGCATCGAGCTGGTTGACGTAACCGCTCCCGACCCGACCGCAGAAGCAGGCCTCTCCGCTTCCCAGCAGTTCATCCTGGAAGACGTTCCGCGTCAGATGGAAACCTACGCTGGCAAGAAGGTAGCATTCTTCACCACCAACTGCGGCATGCAGCCCTCTCTGCAGACCGCTATCCTGGACCAGGAGAACGCTTACTATCCGCAGCCCTGCTGCCCCTCCCCCTATCATGCATTCCCCGCAACCCTCGGCCTGGAACTGGCTGTCGGCGGCGATGACACCGAGGCTCTGAAGGCTATCGCCAAGGCTCTGGATGAGAAGGGCGCAGTTGGCCGTTACTCCACTTGGGCATCCCCCGTTGCTATGACCATGATCGAAGTTGGCGTTGAGTACGCAGTTGCTTACATCAACGGCGAAATCACCGAGAAGAATGACGGTGCTAAGCTGTCCGAGATGCTGAATGCCAAGATCGATGGCGCCAAGGTTGCTTGCTACACCAACGCTGAAGGCACCACCTTCGACAACTACTACACCATCCTGCTCGCTCCCGTAGACTTCGCAGACTACCTGTAAGCAGATGAAGGGGCGCGCGTAAGAAGACTCTGAATTGAGTTTTCCTGCGGCACGAACCATTCGGAAACGGCTCGCCCATTGCGGGCGAGCCTGTTTCCATGACATGGGGGACAATTTATTTTCAAGGGGAAGGGTCCCCTATGCATGAGGAGGTAAGAAACTTGGGCGCAGAATATGTGCTGCAAATGCAGAACATCACCAAGCGTTACGGCGAAAACACCGTTTTGAGCGATGTTTCCCTTTCCGTACGCGCCGGTGAAATCCACGCTCTGCTCGGTGAAAACGGTGCAGGCAAATCGACGTTGATGAACGTCCTTTTCGGTATGCCGGTAATCCATTCGACCGGCGGCTTTGAGGGCAAGGTCTCCCTCGATGGCGAAGAGACGAATATCAAGTCTCCCCACGACGCCATGGATAAGGGCATCGGCATGGTTCACCAGGAATTCATGCTTCTGCCTGGCTTTACCATCACTGAAAATATCAAACTCAACCGTGAAATTACCACGCCGACCGTTGCTTCCAAGGTTTTCGGCAAGAGCCTGGAGAACCTGAACATGAAGGCAATGGCGGCGGATGCCCGCAAGGCGCTGGACAGCGTCGGCATGGGCATTGATGAATATACGCTGGTTAAGGGCATGCCCGTTGGTTATATGCAGTTTGTTGAAATCGCGCGCGAAATCGACAAGAAGGGCATCAAGCTCCTGGTATTCGATGAGCCCACCGCAGTGCTCACCGAGTCCGAGGCCGAACAGCTGATCAAGGTGATGAAGCAGATTGCCGCTTCCGGCATCGCCATCATCTTCATCACCCACCGCCTGGATGAGGTTATCGAAGCTTCCGATTCCATCACCATCCTGCGCGACGGCAAGCTGGCAGCCACCCGCAAGACCAGTGAAACCAACGCAACCGAACTGGCTGAACTGATGGTTGGCCGCGAGGGCGTAAGCATCGTGGATGCTGCCCACGTGGACAAGGCACATTCCGACAAGGTTGCGCTGGAAGTCAAGGGCCTGAAGGTTGCCATGCCCGGCGAAGAAGTCAAGGGCGTTGACCTGAAGGTGTACGAAGGCGAAATCTTCGGCATCGGCGGCCTGGCCGGTCAGGGTAAGATCGGCATCCCCAACGGCATCATGGGCCTCTATCCCGCTGAGGGCGAAGTGGAATTCTTCGGCCAGAAGCATCCCCTGGGCGATCCCCGCACCGCCCTGAAGTCCGGCATGGCCATGGTCAGCGAAGACCGCCGCGGCGTAGGCCTGCTGCTGGATCAGTCCATTGAGGACAACATGGTTTACAATGCCATGCAGATCAAGGGCGAATACCTGAAGAAGTACGGCTTCTTCACCCTGCGCGATTCCGGCAAGATTCGCGAAACCGCCAACGATATGATCAAGGGCCTGGACATCCGCTGCACTTCCGCTCTGCAGCACACCGGTACCCTGTCCGGCGGCAACCAGCAGAAGGTGTGCATCGCACGCGCCCTGCTGATGAATCCCAAGCTCCTGTTCGTTTCCGAACCCACCCGCGGCATCGACATCGGCGCTAAGAAGCTGGTTCTGGAAACCCTGGTAAAGCTCAATGAGGAACAGGGCATGACCATCGTCATGGTTTCCTCCGAGCTGATGGAACTGCGCTCCATCTGCAGCCGCATCGCGGTTGTATCCGAGGGTAAGGTTGTAGACGTACTCAAGGCCAATGACAGCGCTGCAGACTTCGGTCTGGCGATGTCCGGCATCAAACCCGAGAAGAAGGGAGGCGCTGCCGAATGAAGAAGAAAGGCGTAAAGGTCATCGCATCAGCAGCGATTCTCGTTCTCGCGCTTGTGTTGATCGTGATGGGCGCCGTTGGCATGAGCCAGCGCAGCGGCGCAAACGGAACTGCCTATCTCGCAGCCATGCGTGATCGCGCGGTTCTGGTTGCCACCGGTGAAGGCGCCGTTGAATCTTACGTGAAGATCGCGGGCGACAAAGCCCGTGCAGAGGCCAAGGCAGCCGGCGGCGGAATGTCCGCCATCCGCGAAGCCGTAGCCAAGGCTGAGGAGGAAGCGCGCAACAATTCCTCCGCAACCATGCTAGACTACGATGCAGTTGACCTCACCGGCATCAACGCTGCACTCACCGAGCTGAATGTGGCCCTGGATGCCTATTATGCAGAGAAGACTGCTGCTGAGGCCGCTTATGTGGCCGAAATGGAAGCCTCCGGCGCAGTTGTTGCCGAGGCAGCTCCCGCAGAGGATACCTCTGAACTCTCCGAGGCGGATCTGGATGCAGCCATGATGGAAGAGGAGCCCGCAGTGGACCTCTCCGGCTTCGTTGCCACCGAGGAAATGAATGCGCTGATGGCAGCTGCGGACGAAAAGTACGCAGTGGTCGGCGCTGAGCTGATCAAGCTCTACGAAGCTCTGGATGAAAGCGCTCTGGAAACCCTGAAGGGCACGATCTATGATATTGTTGCACAGCAGGGCGATGACTTCGCATCCCGCTTCGACCGCTACAACAGCCGCAATGGCATTGCCGCCGTTTCCAATGCGACGATGGCAAAGGTCGCCCGCTATGGCGATGACATGATCTACATCGGCGCCGGCCTGGTTGTGCTGTCCCTGGTGGTTCTGTTCTACGGCACCATCATCAAGGCACTGGGCATGCCCCGCCTGATCATCGGCATGTTCTTCATCCTGCTGTGCATTGTGGCGCTGATCTGCGATCTGTCCTTGCCGGGCCTGATGAGCAGCACCCTGGTGCGTATGGGCATGAACTCCATCCTGGTCCTGGCCATGGTGCCCGGCATCCAGTGCGGCATCGGCCTGAACCTGGGCCTGCCCATTGGTATCGTCGGCGGCCTGATCGGCGGCCTGATGGCCATCGAATACCAGATCGGCGGATGGATGGGCTTCCTGTTTGCCTCCGTTGTGGGCATGATTATTGCTGCAATCTGCGGCTGGCTCTACGCCAAGCTGCTCAACCGCCTGAAGGGCAGCGAGATGTCCGTTACCACTTACGTCGGCTTCTCCATCGTTTCCCTGATGTGTATCGCCTGGCTGGTTCTGCCGTTCGAATCCCTGGAGCTGCGCTGGCCCCTGGGTACCGGCCTGCGCAACACCATCGGTATGGAATCTTCCTTCGGCCACATCCTGGACAATTTCCTGTCCTTCTCCATCGGTAAGCTGAGAGTTCCCACGGGCCTGCTGCTGTTCATGGTTCTGTGCTGCTTCCTGGTATGGCTGTTCATGCGCTCCAAGACCGGTATCGCAATGCGCGCCGTAGGTACCAACCAGCGCTTCGCTGAGGCCACCGGTACCAACGTAGACCGCATGCGCACCATCGGCACCATGATCTCCACCATGCTGGGCGCACTGGGTATCCTGGTATACTCCCAGAGCTACGGCTTCATGCAGCTCTACACCGCTCCCCGCCAGATGGGCTTCGTTGCAGCTTCTGCAATCCTGATCGGCGGCGCCAGTACTTCCCGCTGCAAGATCAGCCATGTACTGATCGGTACCTTCCTGTTCCAGGGCGTGCTGACCCTGGGCATGCCGGTTGCAAACGCACTGGTACCCCAGTCCACCATCTCTGAAACCATGCGTATCCTGATCTCCAATGGTATCATCCTCTATGCACTGACCAAGTCGGGAGGTGAGTCTCGTGCGTAAAGACTATCGTCAAATCATGCGAGACAATGCCGTTACGATTCTGTTCGTCGTAATGTGTATTCTCTCCATCCTGTGCTCCGGACAGTCCCTGTCCTATGTAGCCCTCGAGCTCTTCGGCCGCATCACCCGCAACGCCTTCCTGGTGCTGGCGCTGATCATCCCGATTGTGGCGGGCATGGGCATCAACTTCGCCGTCACCATCGGCGCCATGGCCGCCCAGATTGCGGCTCTGTGGGTCACTGAGTGGCAGATTCCCGGCATCGGCGGCTTCCTGACCGCTGCTGCAATCTCCGTTCCGCTGGCAGCCTTCTTCGGCTTCCTGATCGGTAAGCTGCTCAACAAGATGAAGGGCCAGGAAATGATCGGCGGTATGATCCTCGGCTATTTTGCCAACGGTCTCTACCAGCTGCTGTTCCTGTTCATCTTCGGCAACCTGATTCCGCTGAAGACCGACGGTCTGGTTATCAAGGGCTCCACCGGTGTTGCCAACACCATCGAGCTGCGCGGCTTCAAGCAGGCCCTGGACGGCCTGTGGCGCTGCGATTTCACCACCGCGCTGTACATCTGCGCTGCAGTGGTCATCGTGCTGAGCCTGCTGAGCATGGTTCTGCATAGGG
>JAGBAU010000062.1 GCA_017938785.1 Clostridia bacterium | reverse complement strand
TAGGGACGGATGGCTGCATGGGGGCAAACCATGGCGCAGTTGCCGCACTGTACGCAAGCATCAGCATTCCACTGGGGAACCATAACGGCGATGCCGCGCTTCTCATACTTGGTGGTGCCGACCGGTACACGGCCCTGAGCGTCGATCATGGAAACGGGCAGCTTGTCGCCGGCCTGGGACAGGACGGGCATTACGAAGGTATCGAAGTACTCGGTTGCCTCAACCTTAACTGCGACGGCGCCTTCGGTAGCGGTTGCCCACTCAGCGGGAACCTTAACTTCGACCAGGCCGGAGATGGCGATGTCGATGGCGTCCCAGTTCTTCTTGACGACCTCGTCGCCCTTCTTGCCGTAGGTCTTCTTTGCATAGGCCTTCATGTACTCGTCAGCCTCTGCATAGGGGATGATCTCAGCCAGCTTGAAGAATGCAGCCTGCATGATGGTGTTGATGCGGTTGCCCATACCAACTTCGCGGGCCAGCTTGATGGCGTCGATGGTGTACAGCTTGGCGTTCTTCTTGGCCAGCAGCTGCTTCATGGAAGCCGGCAGCTGAGCGTCGAGCTCTTCAGCGGTCCAGGGGCAGTTGAGCAGGAAGGTGCCGCCGTCCTTCAGAGCGGAGACCATGTCATACTTGGTCACGTAGGACGGATTGTGGCAGGCGATGAAGTCTGCAGCATCAATCAGATAGGTGCTCTGGATGGGGGTATCGCCGAAGCGCAGATGGGATACGGTGATACCGCCGGACTTCTTGGAGTCATAGGAGAAGTATGCCTGAACATACTTGTCGGTGTGGTCACCGATGATCTTGATGGAGTTCTTGTTGGCGCCAACGGTGCCGTCAGAGCCCAGGCCGTAGAACATGCAGGCAACGGTGCCGGCGGGAGCTGCTGCGAGGGTTTCGCCCAGTTCCAGGGAGGTGCCGGTCACATCGTCGTTGATGCCGACGGTGAAGTGGTTCTTGGGGCAATCCTTGGCCAGGTTGTCATAAACAGCCTTAACCATGGTGGGGTTGAACTCCTTGGAGCCCAGACCGTAGCGGCCGCCGACGACCTTGATGTCGGTCTTGCCTGCCTCGAGCAGAGCAGAGCAAACATCCAGATACAGGGGCTCGCCCAGGGAACCGGATTCCTTGGTGCGGTCCAGAACAGCGATCTTCTTGCAGGAAGCGGGAACGGCTTCCAGGAAGTACTTCATGGAGAAGGGACGATAGAGATGGACCTTGATCAGGCCGAGCTTTTCGCCCTTGGCTGCCAGGTAGTTGATGGTCTCTTCGATGGCGTCGCAGCCGGAGCCCATGGCGATGATCACGCGCTCTGCATCGGGTGCGCCAACGTAGTCGAAGGGCTTGTAGTTGCGGCCGGTCAGCTCGCCAACCTGCTTCATAACCTCGGCTACGATGTCCGGAGTTGCCTCATAGTACTTGTTGGCAGCTTCACGGCCCTGGAAGTAGATGTCGGGGTTCTGAGCGGTGCCCTGCTGATGGGGATGATCGGGGTTCAGGCCTGCTTCGCGGAAAGCCTTGATCTTTGCCCAGTCAACCAGGTGCTTGATCTCTTCATAGCCGTTCTTGGGATCGATAGCGTCGATCTTCTGAATTTCATGAGAGGTGCGGAAACCGTCGAAGAAGTGCAGGAAGGGAACGGAGGACTTGATGGTGGCCAGATGGGCGACCAGAGCCATATCGGTAGCTTCCTGAACGGAGTTGGAGGCCAGCATTGCAAAGCCGGTCTGACGGCAGGCCATAACGTCGGAGTGGTCTCCGAAGATGCTCAGTGCATGATAGGCCAGCGCACGTGCGGATACATGGAATACGGAGGGGGTCAGTTCGCCGCTGATCTTGTACATATTGGGGATCATCAGCAGCAGGCCCTGGGATGCGGTGAAGGTGGTGGTCAGAGCGCCGGCGGCCAGAGAGCCGTGAACAGCACCTGCAGCGCCAGCTTCGGACTGCATTTCGGAAACGCGTACGGTCTGGCCGAACAGGTTGGTGCGGCCATTGGCGGCCCATTCATCCGCTACTTCTGCCATGGGAGAAGAGGGAGTGATGGGGAAGATAGCTGCCACATCGCTGAATGCATATGCGACATGGCTGACGGCGGTATTGCCATCGCAAGTCATCTTGATGCTCAAGGGAAGGACCTCCTTTTATATTGTGAGTATCATGATTACCTAAATCATCACTTAATATTATATGTTGTAACAATGGCAAAGTCAAGATAATTCGGTGTGACAATGCTCGACAAAAAAGGATGTTTCCGGATATTTTCTAATGATCAGGCGCATCGGTTTTAATTTGGATAAACCCGTTAAAAATATCCCTGCCGATTGACGAATTCATGCGGAAGTGCTAAAATATCCCCAGAAGCAAAGATGGAGACCGAAGCCGCATCCGCCATTCCCAGAGAGGGTATCGCCCGCTGAAAGATACCTGTTTGGCCGCAGTGGAGACCACTCCGGAGCCGCCGGGTTGTCACAAGCCCCGCCGCCTCGCCCCCGTTAACGGGCGCACGAGCCAAAGTCAAGGTGGAACCGTGCCTCTTGAATACAACATTCAATGCACCCTTGGAACAACAATTCCAGGGGTGCTTTTTATATCCCCTGAAACCAGAGAGGAGAGCCCATTCATGAAGATCATCTACAAGGACGGCGTGGTTGCAGAATGCCCCGAGGAGCAGAAACTGCAGGTTATCCGTCACACCGCAGCCCACATCATGGCCCAGGCCATCCAGCGCCTCTATCCCGAAGCCGACTTCGGCTACGGCCCCGCAACCGACAACGGCTTCTACTATGACGTAGACCTGGGCGACAAGAAGATCGCCGACGAAGATCTGGCCGCCATCGAAGCCGAGATGAAGAAGATCATCAAGGAAAACCTGCCCATCAAGCCCTTCGTGCTGCCCCGCGAGGAAGCCAAGCAGCTGATGAAGGAACGCAATGCAAAGTATAAGCTGGAGCACATCGACGACCTGCCGGAAGACGCTGAAATCTCCTTCTTCAAGCAGGGCGATTACATCGACATGTGCATCGGCCCCCACCTGACCTACACCAAGGCCCTGAAGGCCTTCAAGCTGACCCAGTCCTCCGGTGCATACTGGAAGGGCGACAAGGACAACAAGATGCTCACCCGCATCAACGGCATCGCCTTCGCCACCCAGGATGAACTGGACGCCCACCTGAAGCTCATGGAAGAAGCCGCCCGCCGCGATCACCGCAAGGTCGGCAAGGAAATGAAGCTGTTCATGATGCGCGACGAAGCCATCGGCTTCCCCTTCTTCCTGCCCAACGGCATGATCCTGAAGAACACCTTGATCGAGTACTGGCGCGAGCTGCACCGCAAGAACGGCTACGTGGAAATCAGCACTCCCCTGATCATGAACCGCAAGCTGTGGGAAACCAGCGGCCACTGGGATCACTACAAGAACAACATGTACTCCACCGTGATTGATGAAGAGATCAACTGCGTGAAGCCCATGAACTGCCCCGGCGGCGTTCTGGTTTATGCCAGCGAGCCCCACAGCTATCGCGAACTGCCCATCCGCGCAGGCGAACTGGGTATTGTACACCGCCATGAGCTGCGCGGCGCCCTGCACGGCCTGATGCGCGTGCGCTGCTTCACCCAGGACGACGCTCATATCTTCATGCGTCCCGACCAGATCCAGGATGAAATCATGGGCGTTGTACACCTGATCAACGAAGTGTACACCAAGTTCGGTTTCACCTACTTCATTGAGCTGTCCACCCGTCCCGAGGACTCCATGGGTTCCGATGAGGATTGGGAGGCCGCAACCGAGGGCCTGAAGGGCGCCCTGGAGAAGCTGGGTCTCGATTACACCATTAACGAAGGCGACGGCGCATTCTACGGCCCGAAGATCGACTTCCACCTGCAGGACAGCATTGGCCGTACCTGGCAGTGCGGCACTATCCAGCTGGACTTCCAGATGCCCCTCAACTTCAACCTGGAATACACCGCCGAAAACGGCCAGAAGGAACGCCCGATCATGATCCACCGCGTATGCTTCGGTTCCATCGAGCGCTTCATCGGCATCCTGACCGAGCACTACGCCGGTAAGTTCCCCACCTGGCTGGCTCCCGAGCAGGTTCGCGTCATGTCTGTTTCCGACAAGAGCGAAGATTATGCCCGCGAGGTTTATGAGAAGCTGTTCGCCGAGGGCATCCGCGTGACCCTGGACGACCGTTCCGACAAGATCGGCTACAAGATCCGCGAGGCACGCCAGGTCATGCGCGTTCCCCACATGCTGATCATCGGCGCCAAGGAAGTGGAAAACGGCACCGTTTCCGTCCGCAACCGCGACACCGACGAGACCACCGTCATGACCATGGACGAGCTGATCGCCATGCTGAAGGCGGAAATCTCCGAGCGCAAATCCTAAGGAACATAAGTTATGCCGCAGGTTTATTCCTGCGGCATTTTTCAAACGGAGGTAACCATGGACGAGAGATATTATACCGTTGCACGTTTGGACGGGGATTACGCCTTTTTGCAGCGCACGGATGTGCATGAGGATGAACTGCTGTGCGTGGCCCGCGCCCTGCTGCCGGAAGCCATCGACGAGGGTACGAATTTGAAGTGGGCGTTTTTGACCTACGAAATCGTGGAATGATGGCAAAAAGCGGGAACTTTTTCCCGCTTTTTGCTATCTAATTTACAACTGATTGGCTTGGAGGAATTCCAATGAAAAAGAAATTTCGTATCGTCACCCTGGTTATGCTGCTTCTGTGTCTGATTCCTTCTGCACTTGCGCAGAACTTTGTGCCCCTTTCTCTGGATGATGATCAGACCTACGCCATGAACCTGTTCCTGTCCAACTTCACGGAGGTGGGCGTGGATTTGGTGGACGCCCGCGTCAGCCGCGAAGAACTTGTGGATTTTGCCCATGATCACATGTGGTTCAACGACTATGAAGCCTATGAATACGGCGAATACGCCGGTGATAATAACTGCCGGGTATCCGATGACCGCATTCTGGAGATCATCGACGATTACTTCTATGAAGCCGACGTTGATGAAAGCATCCTCGGACAGACCCGCTTTGACTACGACGGCGAATACTACTACCACTGCGAAACCGGCGGCTGGAACGACAGCGGCTTTGCCTATACGGTAGGTGCATATCCCATCTGCGAAGATAAATACTTCGTGTATTTCCTGAACTTCTGCAACGGAGATTCCTGGGAAAATGACGTGCTGGACGATGATCTGGACGCCATCATCGAAAGGTACGGCGATCCCCTCGCCTACGGCAGCGCAACGGTTTACGCAGAAGATTTGGCCGATCGCAGCACGTATAAAATGATTTCCTATACGTTGGTATAAGAGAAAGGCTCCGGCAAACACGCCGGAGCTTCTTTATGCCTCGCTGTATACCAGCGGCAGGCTGCGGTTGAAGTTGATTTCTCCCCCACCCAACCAGTTTTCCTCTTCTCCCC
>JAGBAU010000061.1 GCA_017938785.1 Clostridia bacterium | reverse complement strand
GGTAACCAGCAGAAGGTGCTCATCGGCAAGTGGATGTTCGCGCAGCCGGACATCATGATGCTGGACGAGCCCACCCGCGGCATCGACGTCAACGCAAAATACGAAATCTACTGCATCATCAACGATCTGGTGGCACAGGGCAAGTCCGTGCTGATGGTTTCTTCGGAGCTTCCGGAAATCCTGGGCATGTGCGATCGAACCTACGTCATGTGCGAGGGCAAGATCGTGGGCGAATTCACCCGCGAAGAAGCCACGCAGGAAAAGATCATGGATCGAATTATGCAGGCTAGCAAGGGAGAGATTGGCAAATGACAAAGAAAGCGTCCTTTACTCAACTTCTCAAGCAGAATATGATGCTGATCGTTCTGGTCGCCATCGTTATTCTGGGCAATGTGCTCACGGGCGGCATCCTGCTCAAGCCCATGAACATTTCCAACCTGATCAACCAGAACGCTTACATCGTTATCCTGGCCGTCGGTATGCTTTTGTGCATCCTGACCGGCGGTAACATCGACCTGGCCGTTGGCTCCACCGTTGCACTGGTGGGCGCCTGCGCAGGTACGTTCATCATCACCTGGGGCTGGAACACCTACCTGTCCGTCATCCTGTGCCTGGTGCTGGGCATCGCGATCGGCTTCTGGCAGGGCTTCTGGATTGCATACGTGCGCATTCCGGCCTTCATCGTGACCCTGTCCGGCCAGCTGGTATTCCGCGGCCTGACCCTGATGATGCTCAAGGGCCTGACCATCTCCCCCTTCCCGGAGGATTACATGCGCCTGACCACCGGCTTCATCGGCACCGCCGATACCCGCAAGACCATTGCCTTCGTGGTGGGCATCATCGTGGCCATCATCTATGTGATTCTGCAGATCCGCAACCGCATGAACCGCAAGAAGAAGGGCTATGAGCTGGATTCCCTGGTGTCCACCGTGATCCGTACCGTGATCATCGGCGCCGTAATCATCTGGCTGTTCTACATGCTCAGCAAGTATCGCGGCATCCCCACCGTCATGATCACCCTGGCCATCGTGCTGCTGGTATACTCCTTCATCACCAGCAAGACCGTCATGGGCCGTCATCTCTACGCCATCGGCGGCAACGAGAAGGCTGCAAAGCTCTCCGGCGTCAACACCAACATGATGCTCTTCCTGGCCTATGTGAACATGAGCTTCCTGGCCGCAGTGGCAGGTATTGCATTCTCCGCCCGTCTGAACGGCGCTTCCCCGCAGGCAGGTACCGGCTTCGAGCTGGACGCCATCGGCTCCTGCTACATCGGCGGCGCTTCCGCTTACGGCGGCGTTGGTACCGTTGGCGGCGCCCTGATCGGTGCTCTGATCATGGGTATCCTGAACAACGCCATGTCCATTCTGGGTATCTCTCAGGACGCCCAGCAGATGGTGAAGGGCCTGGTTCTGCTGGCTGCCGTCGCATTCGACGTCATCTCCAAGCAGAAGGTTCAGATTCCCTTCTTCTCCAAGCTGAAGATCAAAAAGTAAGCAGCGGGCCGCTGCTGGCACTTGCCTGGCGGCGTTTAAGCGAACAAACTCCCACCCCCATAGATCAGAGGGGTGGGAGTTCTGTGTTTCTTTTCGCTTTTATCCGCACAGGTGTGCGAAAAGCCGGAAGCTATATTTTCTTTTTCAAAACCTCTTGACAAACCATTTTGGATGTTGTAGAATATTCAGGTCAGCAAGAATAGGCTCCGTTGGCTCAGTTGGTTAGAGCACCGTGTTCACATCGCGGGGGTCGCTGGTTCGAGTCCAGCACGGAGCACCAGTTGAGGGGCATTAGCTCAGTTGGCTAGAGCGCTACACTGGCAGTGTAGAGGTCATGGGTTCGAGTCCCATATGCTCCACCAAGGACCACAGCTTAGACTGTGGTCCTTTTTCAATGGGGAGCATATGGGAACTCGAAGGGCCGGCCCTGACCGAGCGTGAGCGAGAATCGAGTCCCTTTTCCTTACATAACGAGGTGAGAATGATGATCCAGAATATCATGCGGGATGTGGAATTCCTGAAGGTTGCGTCCCAGCCTGCAACGGCGGCGGATGCGCAGATTGCTGATGACCTGCTGGAAACCCTGAAGGCCAATGCCGGTCGCTGCGTGGGCATGGCGGCGAATATGATCGGCGTGAGCAAGTGCATTATCGCCTTCGAGGACGAGGGCGCCTATATGGAGATGTTCAATCCCAAGATCCTGCGCAGGAACGATCCCTATGAGGCCGAGGAGGGCTGTCTGTCCCTCGCCGGAACCCGCAAAACCAAGCGCTACAGGGAGATCAAGGTGCAGTGGCAGACCCGCGATATGAAGACGCGCATCCGCAACTTCAGCGGCTTTACCGCCCAGATCATCCAGCACGAAATCGACCACCTGAACGGTATCATCATCTGAGGTGTACATATGATCGGACTTGGAACCATCATCAACGTGGTCGCCATCATCATCGGCGGCCTGCTGGGTATGTTTTGCGGAAGGCTGCTCAAGCCCCGGCTGCAGGATACCCTGAACAAGGCCTGCGGCGTGTGCGTGCTGTTCATCGGCATCGCGGGTGCGCTGGAGGGTATGCTCAGCGTGAAGGACGGGCGCATCGTCAGCGGCGGCTCCATGCTGGTGATCGGCTGTCTGGCCATCGGCGCGCTGCTGGGCGAACTGCTGGACCTGGAGGATAAGTTTGAACGCTTCGGGGAATGGCTGAAGGTGAAGACTGGCAATGCCGGCGAGAAGACCTTCGTGGACGGTTTCGTGACTGCCTCCCTGACGGTTTGTATCGGCGCCATGGCCATCGTGGGATCCATCGAGGACGGCATCTTCGGCGATTATTCCATCCTGGCCACCAAGGCTGTGCTGGACCTGATCATCATCCTGGTGATGACCTGCGCCATGGGCAAGGGCTGTGCGTTTTCCGCTATTCCTGTGGGCGTACTGCAGGGCTCTGTTACGCTGCTGTCCCGGTTGATTCGTCCGCTCATGACTGATGCTGCCATGGCGAACCTCTCCACCGTGGGCTCCATCCTGATCTTCTGCGTGGGCCTCAACCTGGTGTGGGGCAAG
>JAGBAU010000060.1 GCA_017938785.1 Clostridia bacterium | reverse complement strand
TAACCAATGCCTATTCCGGCGGTCTGGCCCTGTCCAACCTGCTGGGCTTCGACGAGAGCAAGTTCAAGCTCACCACCGCCATTGCAGGCGCTGCCGGTACCCTGCTGGCAGCCTTCGGTGTGCTGGGTAAGTTCGAAGCCTTCCTGAGCCTGATGAGCGCACTTCTGCCTCCGTTGGCCGGCGTGATTATCGCCAACTACTGGATCGTTGGCAAGGGCAAGAAAGATCTGTTCAAGATTCAGAGCGGCGTTTATGCTCCCGGCCTGATTTCCTACCTGATCGGTGCGTTCGTGGCCTGCCTGACCGGCGGTACCTTCGCTTCCTTCCCCGGCCTTGCATGGCTGAATCTGCCCTTCTTCATCGGCCCGGTGAACGGCATCATCGTATCGCTGGTGTTGTATACGATCATCTGCAAGGCAAAGAAAAACTGATTTTCACAGTAAACTACATATCCGTCGGCGGCATGCTTCTGTGCCGCCGACAGGCGTATCTATAAAAAACATGAGGTGAAGAACATTGAGAAAGATCGGCATCAAAGAAATTGAAGATATCGCTCTCGGTGCGGCATTGCTTGGCGCCGGCGGCGGCGGTGATCCCTATATCGGCAAGCTGATGGCAATCGGCGCAATCCGCGAATGCGGCGAGGTGGAACTGATTTCCCCCGAAGAAGTGCCGGATGACGCACTGATCATGCCCATCGCCATGATGGGCGCGCCCACGGTGCTCTGCGAAAAGGGCATCGGCGGCACGGAATACAAGCGCATCTTCGAAATGGTGGAGCGCTACTTTGGCCGCAAGGTTTATGCAACCATGCCCATGGAGGCGGGCGGGGTAAACTCCATGCTGCCCATTGCGGCAGCCGCACGCTTGGGACTGCCCATGGTGGACTGCGACGGCATGGGCCGCGCTTTCCCCGAGCTTCAGATGGTCACCTTTACCATCGGCGGCGTATCGGCAACGCCTATGGCGCTCACCGATGAAAAGGGCAACAGCGTCATCTTTGAAACCATCACCAACCAGTGGACGGAAGAACTGGCCCGCGCGGTCACCATGTCCTGCGGCGGCAGTGTCACCTGCTCCCTGTACGTCATGGACGGTAAAACCATGAAGGAATTCTCCGTGCATGACATCGTTACCCGCAGCGAACAGCTGGGCAAGGCCATCCGCAACGTGAAAAATGTTACCGACGGCACCCCCGAAGATAACTTTCTGAAGTTCTCCGAAGGCATCAAGCTGTTCAAGGGCAAGATCTCCGATGTGCTGCGCACCACCAACGGCAAGTTCAACCTGGGCAAGATTCAGCTTGAAGGCATCGGCGACTGCAAGGGACACAAGGGTGAAGTCACCTTCCAGAACGAAAATCTCTGCGCCAGCGTGGATGGCAACATCGTGGCCACTGCGCCCGACCTGATCTGCCTGGTGGACACTGAAACCTTTACACCCGTCACCACCGACGGTTTGAAGTACGGAAAGCGCGTACTGGTCGTGGGATTGCAGTGCTACCACATGTGGCGCACGCCCAAGGGAATTGAACTGGTCGGACCCCGGTATTTCGGAATTGACACCGATTATATCCCCGTAGAAGAACGTGCAAAGGGAGGTGCGGCGAATGTATAAGCTGGGTATCGACGTAGGCGGCACCAATACCGACGCCGTTTTGATTGACAGCAATCTGGATGTGATTGCAGAGGTGAAGAATCCCACCTCCGGCAATATCTTTGAGGGCATCATGGGCGCGGTTCAGCAGCTGCTGGACAAGACGCAGATTGACCGCAGCCAGATCGGACAGGCCATGCTGGGCACCACCCAGTGCACCAACGCCATCGTTGAAAGAAAGAACCTCGCCAAGATCGGTCTGCTGCGCATCGGCGCACCTGCCACCACGGGCGTGCTGCCCATGGTGGACTGGGCGGATGATATTCAGTTCATCTGTGAAAAGAGCGCTGTGATCTGCGGCGGCTTTGAGTACGACGGCAAGGAACTGGCGCCGCTGGATGAGGAAGCTGTAAGGGAATTCTTTGCAGAACTCAAGGGCAAGGTACAGTCCGTCGCCATCTCCTGTGTATTCTCTACCGTTCGTGCCGACCATGAACTTCGCGCAGCAGAAATCTGCCGTGAGGTCATGGGGGAGGATGTGCACATCTCCATTTCCAGCGAAATCGGCAGCATGGGCCTGATCGAGCGCGAAAATGCCACCATCCTGAACGCAGCGCTGTACAAGGTTGCCGAGCGCTTCACCGAAGGCTTCGCCTACAGCCTCGCACAGGAAGGCGTAACCAATGCGGAGATTTATCTCTCTCAGAACGACGGCACGCTGATGACCATGGAATACGCCCGCCGCTATCCCATCCTGACCGTAGCCTGCGGCCCGACGAACTCCATTCGCGGCGCAAGCTACCTGAGCAAGCTGG
This sequence comes from Clostridia bacterium, assembly GCA_017938785.1. Next base: position 7,015 of record JAGBAU010000060.1, on the reverse strand, counting down.
ACAATGCCATCGTCATTGACGTTGGCGGCACCACCACCGACCTGGGCGTAATTCAGAATGGTTTCCCCCGTGAATCCGGCGTGGCCGTGAACATCGGCGGCGTGCGCACCAACTTCCGCATGCCGGACGTTTATTCCATCGGCCTGGGCGGCGGTTCCATCGTGCGTGAAAGGGCGGACGGCAGCGTAACTGTCGGCCCTGACAGCGTTGGCTATGAAATCACCGAGAAGGCACTGGTGTTCGGCGGCGACATCCTGACGGCTACCGATATTGCCGTGCGCCTGGGTATGGCAGACATTGGCGATGCCTCGAAGGTTGCTCACATCGATCAGGAACTGGCGCTCAAGGCGATGGCTGCGATCCGCGAGCTGGTGGAGGACAGCATCGACGTGATGAAGGTCTCCAGCGATGATCTGGACGTCATCATGGTCGGCGGCGGTTCCATCATCCTGCCGGAGAACCTGGCGGGTGCGAAGACCGTAACCAAGCCCAGCTTCTTCGGCACCGCAAACGCCATCGGCTCCGCAATTTCCAAGGTCAGCGGCACCTATGAAGCGCTGATCAATTATGATGAACTGCCCCGCGACCAGGCCCTTGAAAAGGCCAAGAGCGAAGCGATCGATATGGCAGTCAATGCCGGTGCGATCCGCGAAACCGTGGAGATCATCGAGGTTGAGGATGTTCCGCTTGCCTATTATCCCGGCAATACCTGCCGCGTAAAGGTGAAGGCTGCCGGTGAACTGAAGTAAATGGAATGACAGAGTAATTGAATAAGGCAACTCCCCTTTTATGCCTGTTGGTCATAAAGGGGGAGTTTGCGTATGGGATCAGGCATTGCCTGTGGGTATGCATTTGGGGATTAGCTTCTTCCAATTACGCCGCAGGCGATCTTGGTTCCTGCGTCGCCGGCAGGCTGTGTACGAAAATCATCCGGATTGCTGTGGATGACCACCGTTCGACCAAGGATGTCCTGAACCCGGAAACGATCTGTGCACACTGTCATGCGGGCGCGTCCCTGATATAGCATCAGGGGCGGCAGATCGCCGGCATGCCTGGGATGGGAGGCACCGTCGGGATTATAGTGGCCGCCCGTTTGCGGGAAGGCTGTACCGGCGCAGCTGTTTCCTTCATGGATGTGGAAGCCGAAGAAACCGCTCTCGCTGTTTTTCGGAAGACCGTCTATATCCGCTTCCACCCGTACGCTGCGTGGTTCCTGATAAAACCGAACCTGGCCATTTATATTGGGCGCATCCGCGCTGCCCCTGACATAAGCCACCGCATCTGGGCGGCTGGAGTATTGATGCATAAAATCACCTCACCCCAGCTTATGTCCGGATGCGGCGGTTTGTGTCCGGTCAAAGGTCTTGCAGATCGGCGTCCGGCAGATCGTTTTCGATGTTGTCCCGGGCGAGATCGTTGTCAACTGCGCGATAAGCCTCTGAAATGGGCCTATCCGTGTGGAACACCTTTTGATCGGGGCCGGATGTACCGCTGATGATGGGATTGGCAGACTGCTTGCCATTCTTTGCCTTTCCCTGAAGCTCCGGTACGGGTGGAGTTTCGTTCCTTGCCTGGGTGTGCGTTTGCTCAGGTCTTGCCATGCCTTGCTTGGCCATAAAATCACCTCGGCGTTAGCTTTCCCGATGTGCGTGCGGTCATACGCCTGACGGAAGGGCATAGAGATATTGTCCGCATCCTGGCATTTTACCATATTCACCATAAAGGAAGATGGATACGATTGAAAGATATGCAATCGCATAAGGAAAAGGCTCCCGGATTCCGGGAGCCCTGTTTTCATCAGATCGATATTTTCTTTGGAAGCTTAACGCTGCTGGTTGTTGTTCTGGTTATTGGACTGATTATTGGACTGATTGTTGCGCTGGTTGTTGGACTGGTTGTTGGACTGATTGTTGCGCTGGTTATTGTTCTGGTTGTTGCTCTGGCTGTTGGAGTAGTTGTTGTTCTGGTTATAAGACATAATGATGCCTCCCCTTCTTGATTTCGGGGATAGTTTGTTGCAAATCATGCAAAACTATGCACAGAATTATTCGGGAGGGACAATTATGATTTTGATTCGGAACGGACTTCTATATACAATGGAGGCGAACGAGGCGATTCATGGCGATCTGCTGATTGATCAGGGAAAAATCCTTCAAATATCGAACCATATTCAGCCTACGGAGCGCATGCAGATCATCGACGCCTCGGGGCTGCGTGTATATCCGGGATTCATCGATGCGCACAGCCACATTGGCATATCCGAGGAGAAAAAAACCGGACAGGGAGACGAATGCAACGAAGGAACGAATCCGGTTACGCCCTGCATGCGTGCGATCGATGCTGTGAATCCCATGGACAGCGCTTTCCACAATGCACTGGCTGCGGGTGTTACAGGCGTAATGGTCGGCCCCGGGAGTTCCAATCCCATCGGAGGACAATTCGCTTTTATCAAGACCCATGGCCGCTGCATCGATGATATGATCGTGATGGCGCCCTCGGCGATCAAGCTGGCATTTGGAGAAAACCCCATGAGCTGCTATGGCCCCAATGGAAATATGCCGTCCACCCGCATGGGCATTGCGTCACTGATCCGCGAGGAGCTGACCCTTGCGCAGCAGTACTTCAATTCCGGCAGCACAGGCCAGTTCGGCATGGAATGCTACCGGGAGCTCTTTGAAAGGAGAATCCCCCTGAAGGCCCACGTCCATCGCGCAGACGATATCTTCACGGCCATGCGCATCGCGAGAGAGTTTCATCTGGATCTGAGCCTGGATCACTGCACAGAGGGGCATCTGATCGCAGAAGAGATTGCACAAAGCGGGTTTTGTGCGATTGTCGGCCCCTCCCTTGCCTCACGCAGCAAGGATGAGGTGAGCCTTTCCGACTTCAAAACCCCGGGCATTCTGCAAAAGGCAGGGGTAACGGTGGCGCTGACTACGGACCATCCTGTATCCCGCATTCAGCACCTTCCGCTCTGTGCAGGTCTTGCTGCAAAGGAAGGTATGGGCGCATGGGGTGCGCTGCGTGCAATTACCATTGACGCCGCGCGCATTTGCCGCGTGGAGCATCGGCTTGGCAGCCTGAAGCCCGGCAAGGATGCGGATATTGTTTTGTATAGAGGCGATCCGCTTGAGATTGCGGCATCTGTATGCATGACGATGATCAATGGCGAGATCGTTTGGAGGTCCGAGCAGGCTTAGGCTTGCCGGGGGGATGCAGACAGCGACAAAATCACCCATCGAAACCGGAACGCTTGTGCTGGTTCTCAACGTTTTTCCAGCATCTTCCGGTAATCCGACGGCGAAACGCCTCTCTGTTTTTTGAAGATTCTGCTGAAATAGAGGGGATTGTCATAGCCGATGATGGTGGAGATTTCAGCTACATTGTAGTCCGTGGTTTCCAGCAGGCTGATGGCGTTGTTCATGCGGATGTTCAGTATGTACTGCATGGGGGATTGCCTGGCCACCTGCTTGAAGTTGCGCAGGAACCAGCTGATGCTCATACCGCGGGATTGGGCGAATTCTTCAATATTGATGGCCTCGTTGTAATGCTCGTTGAAGTACCGGCGCGCAAATTCCATCTCCTCCTGGATGTAGGTGCTGACGGTGGGCTTCTCTGCTTCGCGGCTGCGCTGGATCAGCAGGAATACCTGACGCAGATACATTTCCAGCAGCTCCTGATAGGAAACCTTGCAGTTCTGCAACTCGTTGATCATTTCCTTGAACAGGTACGCATAGGTGGAGGAGGTTCCGCAGTAGAATACATTCTCTTCCAACGGAATGGCATAATGCCTCAGGATGTTCTTCACATCGCTGCCGGTGAAATGTACCCAGTAGACCTCCGGCTTATCCTTGGCGTAGTAATCGTAATGCTGCTCCTGCTTGGGCCGAAACAGCACCATGTGTCCGGCAGGTACCTCCTGTTCCTGCCCGTTGAAGAAGAAGCAGGCCTTTCCGGCAGCCACATACAGTAATTGATAATCGAGCCGTCCCCTGGGTCTCCAGGTGGGCAGCTTCTCTTTTGTCCGCAGGCGGTAGGTGCCGCAGCTGCCGACGATCAGGGGTTTGGACTTATCTTTGAACGGAAGCCGGGAATTGTTCAGATAGCCGGAATTGACGTACATGCATGAAACCTCCGATCTGTATGACAGGTATTATATTTTTCGATACCGTTTTATGTATTGTATCATTTTGTGTATGTTTTGTGCAATCCGGTTTATTCATTTTTTCATAAAGAATTCTTATAATATAGACAAAACTTGCGAGGGGGACAAACCACATGATCATTCCGGCCTACTTTGAGGACCTGCACACCCACCATCTGGGAACAGAGCCCAACCGATCCTACTTCATTCCTGCCGCCGAGCGCATGGACGATCTGGTAGAGCACCGTGAAAACTCCGATCGCTTCCAGCTTCTCAACGGTGACTGGAAATTCCGCTACTGCAAGAGCATCCACGACTTCACCGAGTTCTTCTACGCTGAGAACTTCGACGCCCAGGATTGGGATTCGATCCCGGTACCCAGCGTGTGGCAGAACCACGGCTACGACCAGCATCAGTACACCAACATCCGCTATCCCTTCCCGGCAGATCCGCCCTATGTGCCCGTCGACAATCCCTGCGGCGCCTATGTGTACGATTTTGTGTATGCACAAAATGATCGTGCCCCCAAGGCCTACCTGAACTTCGAAGGCGTGGATTCCTGCTTCTATGTGTGGCTCAACGGCCAGTACGTCGGCTACAGTGAAGTGTCTCACTCCACCAGCGAGTTTGATGTGACCGCCCTCATTCGCCCCGGCAAGAACCGCATCGCAGTGCTGGTTCTCAAGTGGTGCGACGGCAGCTATCTGGAGGATCAGGATAAGTTCCGCACCTCCGGCATCTTCCGCGATGTATACATCCTCAAACGCCCGGAAAACTGCATCCGCGATTACTTCACCACCATGCAGCTGGGCGAGGACGAAGCTGCCATCCGCGTCCGCTTCGCCTACAACGGTGAGGCAGTGCCCACCAAAGTGAAGCTCCTGAACGCAAACGAAAAGAGCGTTGCCACTGCCACCGTCAAGGCCTTTGAAGGCAGCGCCTACACCCACCAGGCAATCTTCACGGTGAAGAGTCCCGTCCTCTGGAACCCGGAGGAACCCTATCTCTACACCATGATCATTGAAACCCCGGACGAGGTCATCACCGACCGCGTGGGTATCCGCGAAATTCACACCGAGAACAATATGGTCTACCTCAACGGCAGCCCTATCAAGTTCCGCGGCGTGAACCGCCACGATTCCGATCCCGTCACCGGCCCGGTGATCAGTATTGAACACATGAAGCGCGATCTGCGCATGATCAAGGAATACAACTTCAATGCCATCCGCACCAGCCACTATCCCAATGCGCCCATGTTCTACCAGCTCTGCGATCAGTACGGCTTCCTGGTGATCGACGAAGCCGACAACGAGAGCCACGGTGCATCCGCACTCTACTGCAAGGAGAATGACATCTGGGAAAACCACGTGGAAACCTGGAACGAGCCCTTCGCAGATAACCCCGACTTCCTGGAAGCCACCATGGACCGCACCCAGCGCTGCGTCCAGCGGGATAAGAACCGCCCCTCCGTAATCTGCTGGTCCATGGGCAACGAAAGCTCCTACGGCTGCTGCTTCGAGGCGGCCCTGGCCTGGACCAAGCACTTTGATCCCGACCGCCTGACCCACTACGAGAGCAGCCAGTACCGCAGCCGCAAGCGCAAGTACGATTTCTCCAACATCGACCTGTACAGCGACATGTATCCCTCCATGGAGCGCCTGCAGCGCTACGTGGATTCCAACCCCGATAAGCCCTTCCTGATGTGCGAATATGCCCACGCCATGGGCAACGGCCCCGGAGACCTGGAGGACTACTGGCAGTTCATCCAGAAGCACGACTGCATGAGCGGCGGCTTCGTATGGGAGTGGTGCGACCACGCAATCTATGCAGGCACCGCTGAAAACGGCAAGGCAAAGTACCTCTACGGCGGCGACAGCGGCGAATGGCCCCACGACGGCAACTTCTGCGTGGATGGCCTGGTCTATCCCGACAGAACCCCCGGCACCGGTGTGATGGAGTATAAGAACGTACACCGCCCCGTCCGCGTGGAAAGCTACGATGCAAAGAGCGGCCAGCTGACCATCCACAATTACATGGACTTCGTCAGCCTGTCCGATTACATCACCGCCGCCTATGAAGTGAGCTGCGACGGCGAAATTACCGCCAGCGGCAAGATCGAAAAGTTCCCTGCGGTTGCACCCCACTGCGACGGCAACGTTCCACTGAGCATCGAGGTTCCTGAAAAGGGCCGCTGCTACCTGAAGGTATCCTACAAGCTGAAGAACGCAACCGAACTCCTGCCCGCAGAGTTTGACCTGGGCTTTGACGAGATCCTCCTGACCAACGCCGATGGCCGCAACCAGACCGCCCTTCAAATTTGGAACACCAAGACCGCCAGCGAGGACTACATCCGCACCAGCGAGAACGACCGCTACATCACCATCGAAACCAACAAATTCACCTACAAGTTCGATAAGTTCATCGGTATGTTTGCCGGAATGACCTTCGATGGCAAGGAACTCCTCGATAAGCCCATGAACTTCAACATCTGGCGCGCACCCACCGACAACGACCGCAAGCTCAAGCTCCACTGGATGGCCGCTTACTACGATCACATGGTGACCCGCTCCTACAAGACCCACTATGTGGCCACCGAGAACGAAGTGCGTATCCACTGCGATATGTCCATCGCCGCAACCACCATCCAGAAGTTCATCGACATCGATCTGGACTGGACCGTGAGTGCAGCAGGCGCAGTGACTGTGGATATCCTCGCCAAGCGCAATCCTGAATTCCCGGAACTGCCCCGCTTCGGCCTGAGAATGTTCCTGCCCGAGAATCTGGAAAACGTCAGCTACTACGGCCTCGGCCCCATGGAAAACTACATCGACAAGCGCAATGCCGCCTGGCACGGACTCTTCAGCGATACCG
>JAGBAU010000059.1 GCA_017938785.1 Clostridia bacterium | reverse complement strand
TTCGACGGCATTACCTCCATGCTCTACCATGATCATGGCCTGGGTACAAGCTTCGACAGCAACGATAAGTATTTCTCCTACAACACCCATGTGGAAGCCATCACCTATCTGCAGCTGGCAAACGAATTGATTCGCGAGGTGAACCCCAATGCCATCACCATCGCCGAGGATATGAGCGGTATGCCCGGCATGTGCCTGCCCATTCAGGACGGCGGCATCGGCTTCGATTACCGCCTGGGCATGGGCCTGCCGGATATGTGGGTGCGCACGGTGAAGGAAAAGGCCGACGAAAACTGGGAAATCGGCAAGATGTGGGGCGATATGTGCCTGCGCCGTCCCGGTGAAAACACCATCGCCTATGTGGAAAGCCACGACCAGGCGCTGGTGGGCGATAAGACCATGATCTTCCGCCTGGCGGACGCCGCCATGTATACCGATATGGATAAGGCCTGCCACAACCCGGTCATTGACCGTGCCATCGCCCTGCACAAGATGATCCGCCTGTTCACCATGGCGGGCGGCGGCGAGGGCTACCTGAACTTCATGGGCAATGAATTCGGCCATCCCGAATGGATTGACTTCCCGCGCGAGGGCAATGGCTGGAGTTTCCACTACTGCCGCCGCCAGTGGAGTTTGCGGGACAACGGCTACCTGAAGTATCAGTGGCTGGGTGAGTTCGACCAGGATATGGTGAACCTGGCCCGTGAAAACGATCTGTTTGCACAGCGCATGGGTGATCTGATGATGATCAATGAGGCTGATAAGCTGATCGCTTTCTACCGCAAGGGATTGCTGTTTGTGTTCAATTTCCATCCGGAGCGCAGCGCGAAGACTGTGCGCATTCCCGTGCCTGCACCCGCGGACTATACCATCGCCTTCTCCAGCGAGGATGAAAAATACGGCGGCTGGCAGCGCGTTGAGCACCAGACCTATCCCTGCGTGGAGACCGGGAACGAGAAGTATATTGAAATCTACCTGCCTGCACGCACAGCGGTTGTGATGAAGGAAGGCGAGATTAAAGCCGCCCAGAATAAAATGGCTGCAAATAGAAAATAAAATCTTAACCGGCCTCTTCCAAAAGAAGGGGCCGGCTTTGCTTCATAACGGCAGAATATGGTTATAAATAAGCAGCAAACAAAAGGAGGAATCCTTCATGGCAAATGTTTATGATCTGATTGTAATCGGCGGCGGTCCGGGCGGCTATCTTGCGGCAGAAAGAGCTGCACATGCGGGACTTAAGACGCTGCTCTTTGAAAAGAATTCCCTGGGCGGTGTGTGCCTGAACGAGGGCTGCATTCCCTCCAAGGCGCTGCTCAATTCTGCAAAGACCTATGAACATGCCCTGCACGCGGACCTCTATGGCGTGAGTGTGGGCGACGTAAAGATCGACCAGAAGGCAGTCGTGGCCCGCAGGGGCCGGGTGGTGCGCACACTGGTATCCGGCGTACGCGCCAAGATGAAGGCCGCAGGCGTCACTGTGGTGATGAAGGAGGCCGGCATCAGGGGCAAGGGTGCGGAAGGCTTCATCGTAGAAGCCGCGGGCGAAGTATATGTGGGCAAGCGATTGATCATCGCCACCGGCTCCTCCGCAGTGATTCCGCCCATTCCCGGCGTGCGTGAAAACATCGGCGGCTTCGTGCTCACCAACCGCGAAGTGCTGGAGCTGCCCGAGATTCCACAGAATTTCGCCGTGATCGGCGGCGGCGTCATCGGCCTTGAGATGGCGGCCTACTATGCAACCGTCGGCTCGAAGGTTACCGTAATCGAAATGCTCGATCACATCGCAGGCGCAACCGACCGCGAGATTTCCTCCATCCTCCAAAAGGAATTGGAGAAGAAGGGCGTGACCTTCCTGCTGGGTCACAAGTGCCTGTCTGTGGAACCCGGCAGGGTTTGGGTGGAAGCGCCCGATGGAAGCAAAGCCGCCGTTTCGGTGGATAAGGTGCTGCTCTCCATTGGCCGCAGGGCCAACACCGAGGGTGTGGGCCTTGAGAACATCGGCGTGGACTTCAGCAGGGGCGGTATCGTAACCGATGCACTGGGCAGAACCAATGTGGAAAATGTGTTTGCTGTCGGCGATGTAAACGGTCACCACATGCTGGCCCACACCGCATATCGCGAGGCGGAGGTTGCCGTCAATACCATCCTCGGCAAGGCAGACAGCATGCGCTACACCGCCAATCCCTCGGTCATCTATACCAACCCGGAGATTGCCTCCGTGGGCCGCACCGAGGAGGAGTGCAGGGAGAAGGGCATCGACTACGAGGTGCAGAAGCTCTCCATGCGCTATTCCGGCCGCTTTGTGGCGGAGAATGAGGGCGCAGACGGCCTGTGCAAGATCATCATCAACAAGAAAAAGCGCAACATCATCGGCGTGCACCTGATTGGATCCTATTCCGGTGAGATTATCTGGGGCGCGGCTGAAATGATCGAGATGCAGGCACGCGTGCAGGATGCACGGCAGATCATCTTCCCACATCCTACGGTGAGCGAGATCATCCGAGAGGTGCTCTGGGAGTTCGACGATTGATTCCGAAAGAAGAGGGACGCGAATGCGTCCCTCCTTTCAGTCGTGGATGAAGTTGGTGGCGATCTTTTTTTCATATTCCGGGAAGACTACGCCGCTTGCACGTCCGGCTTCAATGCACCTGAGCAGCCAGGCCATGTTCTGGGCCAGTGTGCGCATGGTTTGAAGACCTTCGGTATCCCTGCGAACCTCGTCCGGCGTGTTGCCGTGTACCTGGTTCCAGTACTGGGAACCTACGATGTGCATGCTGCTGATGGTGAAATACTTGTTCAGGCGGTCGAAGGCTGCGGTTGCACCACCGCGGCGGCAGGAGACCACGCTGGCCGCCAGCTTGCCCGCCATCCGGCCGCGGCTGCAGTAGAACAGGCGGTCCAGGAAGGCACACAGCTGTCCGGCAGGGCCTGCATAATATACGGGGGAACCCAGCACAATGCCGTCGTATTCACCGATATGGGAAAGAAGCTCGTTCACCTTATCATCGAATACACATTTGCCGCTTTCGTGACATTTGCCGCAGGCGATGCATCCGGCGATGGGCTGCTTGCCCAAATAGAGGATTTCGGCTTCGACGCCGTTTACCTTAAGAGTTTCGGCAATTTCGTTCAGGGCGGTATAGGTGCAGCCATACTGGTTCGGGCTGCCGTTGATCAGAAGAACTTTAGACATGTGCGGAGCTCCTTCCATGAAAGTGTTTTGAAGGTTTACCACCATCATACCATGAACGGGGAATCTGTCAAGCGGCGAAATTCCAAGGCACATGTTCACAGATTGGACATAACCAGTCTACATTTCCGGAGTAGGATAAGGCCAGAAAGGGTGAGAATGATGAAGAAGCTTTTGATGATTTTACTTTGTTTTGCATTGATGCTGCCTACTGCTTACGCGCAGGAGGATGAAACAATTATTGAACTGAGCGATGAAGCCATCCTCGTAAACGGTATGCCGATTTCCGAGGAACCGAGTGAAAACATCTTTCTGGCTTACCAGACCGAGGTTCATGAGGATGTACCTGAGGAGCTTTCCGGCCTGAGCAACCGTGTCATCACCATAGCCGATGGGGGAACCTATCGCTTCAGTGGAACTGCCGGGGACGCACAGATTGCCGTAAAAGCAGGGGAGGACGATGAAGTGCGCCTCATCCTGGACGGCTTGGATATCACCTGCCGCACAGCTCCGGCCATCGCTGTACATACGGCAAAGGATCCGCGTACTGCCGGTGAATACGCCGTAACTATCGAACTTGCCGAAGGCAGCATGAACAATGTGACAGGCTCCCATACCGAGGAAATGGAGGAGGATGACATCAAACTCAGTGGCGCGATCACTTCGCTTGTATCCATCGGCTTTGATGGCGACGGCTATCTGAATGTGAACGGCGACAACGAGGGTATTGAGGCCAAGTTCGGCCATATGACCTTTGATGGCGGCAACATCATCGTGACCTCCGGAGATGATCCCCTGAACGCTTCCGAGGATGGCGTGTCCGTGATCACTGTGAACGACGGGACCCTCCACCTGCAGGTGCGCCCGGACGAGAGCGGCGAGGGCGACGGCATGGACTCCAACGGAGCCATCGTCATAAACGGCGGCGTGGTTGACAGCTATTCCCATCCGGATAGTATGGACAGCGGCATTGATTCCGAGCTGGGCTGCACCATCAACGGCGGCATTGTGCTGGGCGCGGGCAATATGTATGATGAGATCTCCGCTGAATCCGGTCAGCTGTTCATGGCGCTGCAGTTTGCCGAAAAGGTGGAGGATATGATCGTGCTTACCACCATGGACGGCGAATTTGTGGCTTTCATCGAAGAGAGTGCGGGGTATACCAGTTTTGTACTTTCCTCACCGGATATTCCGGAGGGGGATTATTTCCTCTACCTGGGCGGCGAACTGGAGCTTCGGGATGGCGAAATGACCTATATCCCCGGAACACAGCTGCAGCATGGCGGCTCCTTCAGCGGCAGAATGGGACGCGGCGGCAAGCCTGGCATGGAACGCCCCGATGATATGCCTGAACCTCCCGAGGGCATGGAGAAGCCTGAGGATATGCCGGAATTTCCTGAAGGTATGGAGAAGCCCGAAAGGGGCGGGTTTGACGGCGACAGACGCGGGTTTAACCCAAATGAAGCCGCTGGAGAAGCGAGTACCACCTTCCATCTCGCTCCCGGCAGCAACATGTTTGCAGGTATCACCGCAGCGGAATAAAAAGAAACACCGGAGAGGATGTCCTCTCCGGTGCATTTGTTTACTTGGCTGCTGCCTTCAGGGCGTCCACCTTGTCCAGCTTCTCCCAGGGGAGATCCAGATCGTTGCGGCCGAAGTGGCCGTAGGCTGCAGTCTGAGCGTAGATGGGTTTCTTCAGGTCCAGGTTCTTGATGATGGCTGCGGGACGCAGATCGAACACTTCGTTCACGATCTCGGCCAGCTTGTCATCGGCGAAAGCACCGGTACCGTAGCTGTCTACGAATACGGAAACGGGCTTGGCAACGCCGATTGCATAGGCAACGCCCACTTCGCACTTCTTGGCCAGGCCTGCTGCAACCAGGTTCTTGGCTACATGGCGCATGGCGTAAGCTGCGCTGCGGTCCACCTTGCTGGGATCCTTGCCGGAGAATGCGCCGCCGCCGTGGTGGGCATATCCGCCGTAAGTGTCCACGATGATCTTGCGGCCGGTCAGGCCGGAGTCACCCTGGGGGCCGCCGACCACGAAGCGGCCGGTGGGGTTGACGAAGTACTTGGTGTTCTCGTCCAGCATGTCAGCGGGCAGGATGGGCTTGAAGAC
>JAGBAU010000058.1 GCA_017938785.1 Clostridia bacterium | reverse complement strand
GGAGACCTTGCCGCCCATCATGCCGCTGTCGGAAGCGACGGCCACGACCTCGGGCACGCCGGCGCGGGCATAGATGCGGTTGTAGGCCTCGTAGCACTCCATGTAGTAGCTCTCCAGATCCTCCTGGGAGGTGTGGAAGGAATAAGCGTCCTTCATGGTGAACTCACGAACGCGGATCAGGCCGCCGCGGCAGCGGGGCTCGTCGCGGAACTTGGTCTGGATCTGGTAGATCATGAAGGGATACTGGGTGTAGGTATCGGCCACGTCACGCACGAAATGAACGGAGGCTTCTTCGTGGGTCATGCCCAGAACCATATCTGCGCCGGAGCGGTCCTTGAAGCGGAGCAGCTCGCTGCCGATGGCCTCGAAGCGGCCGGATTCACGCCACAGGGTTGCGGGCATGGCCACCGGGAAGGTGAGTTCCTGGCCGCCGATGCGGTCCATTTCCTCGCGCATGATTTTTTCGATCTTGTTGGTGATGCGCTTGGTTGCCGGGAACAGGGTGAAGATGCCGTTGCCGACGGGTTTGATGTAGCCGCCGCGCATCATGAGCGCCTGGCTGGCAATCTGGCAATCGGCGGGAGTTTCCTTATAGCGCTTGGATACGAGATTCCTGACCTTCATGAAGAGTCCTCCTCAAATATAAATGCTGGAAATAAAAACACCCCTGCCTGTATGCAGGGGCGAAATATTCTTCCGCGGTACCACCTTGCTTGGTGCTTGCTTGCCCTGTAACGGGAGCGCCCGGCGAAGTTTCATGCACGGCATGTGTTCCTCCGCGAACTCAGGAGTCCGGAGCTATATCCTTCCCCGCCGCGCATCTTCCAGCCATGGACACGCTCTCTTTGGACGGTTTCAGGGGCTTTCTCCCTCAACGTTCCCTATCATTATAACAGAACGGAAGGGAATTGCAAGTGAAATTTCGGTTGAGAAGGATATTGGAAAACAAACATTAGTCTGTTATAATGGATGCAGTTACCAGAAAGGCGGAATTCACATGAACGAATACGAAATCTGCATCGAAACCATCAATCCCTGCGGCGGCAGCAAGCATGCCATCCGTGAAATCATCGAGGCTGAATGCGAGAGCCCCGAAGCTTACGTAAAGGCGAACGGTCGCTTCCCGGTCATCGACACCGTTGAAAACGAAGACGGCGACAAGGTGATCATCACCGGCGATGGCAAGGGATACATCATCCGCTATACCTTCACTGAATAAAACACAGCAGGCGCAGAAAATGCGCCTGCTTTTTGAATTCATGTTTGGTTTGCCTAATCAACGTTTATCTATAGCCAGGTGAAACGATACCCGATCATGGAAATAAACGGAAAGGCGCTTCACCCAAATACCTGCGGTTTCATCCGCAGGTATTTTTGTGTCAACAGAAAACCCCCACTTAGAGTGGGGGTTCCGGAAAGCTTACAGCTATGAGTAATCCATTCGTCAACCCTGTGCTAGAATAAATGCAAGGTCTGGCAACCGCATCAAAAGCGAAAGGAGAAAGACGAATGGACAGGAATAGTTTAGCACATACGACCTGGAATTGCAAATATCACATCGTGTTTGCACCGAAATATCGCAGACAGATAATCTACGGAAAAATCAGAATAGAGATAGGAAAGATACTGAGAACGCTATGTGAACGCAAGGGGATAGAAATCCACGAAGCGGAGGCGTGTCCAGATCACATCCATATGCTGGTAAGCATACCACCGAAGTACAGTGTAGCGGAGATAATGGGATATTTGAAGGGGAAAAGCTCACTGATGATCTTTGATCGGTTTGCGAATATGAAGTATCGGTACGGGAACAGACAATTCTGGTGCAGAGGATACTATGTGGACACAGTCGGGCGCAATAAAAAAGCAATCGAAGAATACATTCGGAATCAACTAGCAGAAGACAAACAATATGAGCAGCTGACGATGAATGAAGTGATCGACCCGTTTACGGGTGAGCCGGCAAAGAAGGGCAAGTAAAAGGCAGCCCCTTCAGGGGCCGCCAGTGAACGCGGTGCGGCTGTCAGATCTTCGTGCGCTTTAGCGCTGCCGGTACCGTGCCCTTATAGGGCTTAGTCATACCACCGGCTAAGCCGGTGGTCATGATTATACCCTGCGCAGCCAATCGCGCTGCTGGACAGTGAGCACGGCGTCTCCGGCTTCCTTCAGCGCATCGATATGCTCCATTCGGCTCACACCTGCAATGGGGAAGGTCGGGAAGGGCTGGCTGGTGAGCCACGCCAGGGAGATTGCGCCCACACTCAGGCCGGTCTCCTTCGACAATGCCTGGGCACGCTTCAACACAGCAAGGTTTTCCTCGCACAGGAAGCGGCGCCGGGCCTTATCGGTAAGCACGCCCTCGCCCTGGGCGTCCATCTTGGCAAGGAAACCCTTGGCCTGGGAGGAGAAGGGCTGGCAGATGAGGTTCTCCTGCACATGCATGGCATAGGTTTCCGCATCCACCTGACAGAGGGTATCATCCTCCACCACCACCTGGCGCGCCAGGGAAAACTGGGGCTGGTTGGCTTTGAGCTTCACCAGGCCATGCTTCTCAGAAGCCGCCTTCGCCTCCAGGATGCGCGCAGGCTTCCAGTTGGAAACGCCCACATTGCAGATCATGCCCCGCTCCGTAAGGTCAGTCAGCGTCTCCAGGATGTCCTCCACCGGGCAGCTGGGATCATCCCTGTGCAGCCAGTAAATGTCCACGCAATCGGTACGCAGATTGTCCAGGCTGCGCTGTATATCATCCAGCACTTCGCCACGGCTCAGGCGGCCGGTGTGCATGGTCTTCGGATTGGGATGTCCGCCCTTGGTGCCCAACACGATCTTTTCACGGCAATGCCTGTCCTGAATCCAGCGACCGATCACCTGCTCGCTGCCGCCCTGCACGCCGCTGGCAAAATCGCCATAGATGCGGGCAGTATCGATGAAGTTGCCGCCGATATCCAGATAAGCGTCCATGAACTCGCGGGCACGGCTCTCCTCGATCTTGCCGCCGAAGTCCATGGTGCCCAGTGCAAGCACCGAAGCCTGTCTTCCACAAAAATCTGCGTAGCGCATGATTTTCCCTCCGTTTTCGTTGGTTTTCTGCCTTTTATTATAATAAAGCCGCCGTGAAAAAACAATCCCGTCCGTCGAAACATGACGAAATTGCACCCTGATTTTGATTCAAAAAATATCCAATGCATAAAATATGAGAAAATGCAGGCGAATATACGATGTATATATACATTTTTTCAAAAGTTGAACGCAGGATTCGCGCATAAAATGTCGTATAATTTAATGTATATACAGGCATATTTCGCGCATATACATTGTTATATTCATCGAAAGAGGAGGTTGTATTCTTGGAACCCATCAAGGCAAAACTTGCTGTCTGGACGAAGAATAAAGCGCACGTGAAGGCTGCTGCAATCGTTTTCGGCATCGTGTTGATTTTGATTATCTGTATGTGCATATCCATCCATATGCGAGCGAATATTCAAAAGAAATATTCATCCACTGTGGCCCAGATGCAGGAGCAAACCTATCAGAATCTGATCGGTATGACCGAGCTCTTCGCCCGCATCGACGACCCCACCGTGGATGTG
Source organism: Clostridia bacterium (assembly GCA_017938785.1). Next base: position 6,918 of record JAGBAU010000058.1, on the reverse strand, counting down.
CGCTACAAGCTGATTCCGGAGCTCAAGGCCCAGTACACCGCCGCTGCGGCTATGAATTCCGTGCTCACCAATGCCTGCGGCGCGAAGGAAGCCGTGCTCAGCCCCGAGCTGGTGGCCGCCTTCGATGCAGCCTTCGAATCCTATGCCACCGCCTATCGCACCAATGCCGCTACGGGGCTTGCCCAGGCAGATATGGCCGCCTGCATCGAGGAAATCCAGGCCATGATCACCGCCCGCTACGTGCCCGTTGTAAAGGAAGAGGATAAAATTGTGGTCATCGACGCATCCTCCGGCCAAATTCAGAAGGAAGCCGTCCAATAAAACAGCAGCGCCGGCTGCTTTCGTGAAAAAAATCATCATGCCGGCGCTTATTTAAACCCTCCCGAAGGCGGGATGGGAGCATTTCCCGGAGCATAAGCTCCGGGCTTTTCTTTTGCTCAGCTGATTCCCGTCATGGTGCATCCGCAGCGGGGACACAGGGAACCGGTACCCGACAGGCAGGTGGTGCCGCAGTTGGAGCAGGTGCTGGCGCTGGATGCAGCCGCAGCGCTCACGCTGTTGCCGCAGCATCCGCTCACCGGCGCCACGCTTCCGCAGGCATAGCTGCCGCCCATGGCAGAAGTCACCGTGGCTCCCGAGCTGTTTCCATTGCCGTTTCCGCACACCGTTTCAAAGGCGCAGGAGGACTGGGGGAACAAGGGCAGGGAGAAGAATTCATCGCAAATGTTCTCGGCGAACTCCTCAGCCGGGGGAATCTCGCAGAAGCCGTAGGTGGGAATCATGATATCCACCTCGGCGAGCACCTTCAATACGACTGTGACGCAGACGGTGATTTCAAAGGTGCAGTTACCGATGTAAGAGCCGGACACGCAAATCGCGCTCACAAGGCTTTCGATGGTGAAGGGAACCACAGAATCCTCCGGTACGCACAGCAGCACATCCTTATCCACGCAGATGCGCGCCTGACCCATCCATTCCTGGCAGCGCTGGTCGATGAAGAGCACATCCACCGGCACATCCACGCTGCATTTCACGCGGGCGTACTGGGGACGGTCGCACAGCCGTTCAATGCTCAGGTTGGAGATATTGCCCGCCGTGGTGGAGCTGCGGCAGCTTTCAAAGGTCCATGCGCCGCAGGGCTGGGGCAGCGGGCAGCTGCTGTTTTCCGCATTTTCAACCGCTTCCGAATGGGAGATGGGCGTGGAGCAGCTTCCGCAGTTGCAGCTGCACTGGTTGCCCGAGCAATTACAGCGGCAGCCGACGGTATTGGTGGGCTTGCATGCGGAATTGGGCAGTACGGGCACGATGTTGCTGATCACAACCTCCTCATCATCCAGCTGCTGCTGGGACAGGGCCGAATCGTATACGTTCTTTACCTGGATGCACACGCGCTTGTTCAGGCCGTTCAGGATGTTGCCGCACACCTCGCCGGGGCTGTTTTCGCTGTTGGCATTCTTGTAGCTATAGAAAGACATCTTCATTCCTCCTTGGCTTAGAGTGGGGTTCGCAACCCACACTGCATTCTATGCCTTCGGAAAAAATGGGTGAAAAAGTCTTTTTCAGACCGTCGCGCCTCATTTATTACCATTTTGATGTAAAATATGACATAAATACTTGATTTTGAAATAATTTTGTAATATAATAATCCCTGTTGAATTGATTGCAAACCGAAAGGCGGAACTTGTTTTGAACCTGACGACCCTTCAAAAGAAAGAAAAACGCATCCTGGCCCTGATCCTGATCGCCGTTCTGACGATGGCTCCCGGCCTGAGTGCGATTGCTGAAACTGTAATTGCCACCGAAAAGACGAAGGTTTACCAGATACCCAGCACGTCAGCTCCCTCCATCACCATTCCCGCGGGCACCACCATGAAAATGACCGCGCAGCAGAATGGCTGGGTGAAGGTAAAGCGCGCAGGCATCACCGCCTACGTCAGCGCTTCTTCTGTTGAGGAAATCACCGATCTGAACGGCATGACCGTCTATGCCGCCCAGGCAACCCCCATGTACAAGGCTTACGGCAAGAGCGCCAAATACGGCACCCTGCCCGCCGGCACGGCCATCAAGGCCCATGCCGCCACCGAAGACTGGGTCTATGCTTCCTATGCAGGCAAGAAGGGTTTCGTAAAGAAGTCCGATCTCACCACCAATAAACCCACCGTTCCGGAAAATGAAAACAAAGCCGAAAGCTCCAAGCCCGAAGTGATCATCACCAAGGGGAAGTATGCCTACGCCAAGGTAGAAGATGCCAAGGTTTACAAGTCCTACTCAACCTCCTCCAAGCTGATCGGCACCCTGCCCATCAATACCAAGCTGGGCGTGGGCGCAGTATGCGGGGACTGGGCATTCGTTGGCCTGAACGGCTTTTACGGCTTCATGAAGCTGAGCAGCCTGTCCGACGAGAAGGTTGCCGTGAGCAGCGAACCGCCCACCAGCCCCAGTGAGGATGCCGCCGACAAGGGCGACAAAGTATCCACCAACGTGCCCTCCAGCGCCGATCTGGGCAAATCCAGCACTACACCTGCGCGCGGCACCGCCCAGGCCATGGACTGGTGGAAGAGTGACATCCAGACCATCTTCGCCCGCGGCACCACCGCCACCATCACCGATGTAGCCACCGGTATCGCATGGAAGGAAATCCGCAAGGGCGGCACCAACCACGCAGACGTCCAGCCCCTCACCGCAGCCGATACCGCAGCCATGAAGGCCGCCGTCGGCAAGTGGAGCTGGGACCGCCGCGCCATCTTCGTCACCATCGACGGCGTGAACTATGCCGCATCCATGAACTGCATGCCCCACGGCGGCGGTTCCATCAAGAACAACAACTTCAACGGCCACCACTGCATCCACTTCACCAACAGTCGCGGCCATTCCAGCAACAAGGTTTGTTCCCTACACCAGGCAGCCATCAAGAAGGCGCTGGCAGCAAAGCTGTAAACCTATCACAGGCGTTTCCGAATGGAAACGCCTGTTTTATTCCCCCTCCCGCAGCCGCAGGAATTTCCTCCGGGTGGCGTCTCCGCCGCGTAGGTGCCTCTCCTGCAGGTTTTTCCGAAGGATGCGGTCCACCTCCCTGCTCATTTCCTCGTCCAGTCCCGGCAGCCGGGAGCGCATATCCTTATGAATGGTCGTTTTGCTCACGCCGAACTTTCCGGCACAGGCGCGCACCGTAGCGCCGGTTTCCAGAATATGCTCCGCCGCCTGCATCACCCGCAGCCGCACATCATCCCTCACATGCTCATCCCCTTTAACCCGGACGCTCCCGCCCGTTTGGTTCAGGCTATGCCTATGGGATTTGGCACATGCCCGTGCTAAACCGGATGCCGGCAACATAGAATCGCTGCAGGAAAGGTTGTGATGAAAATGGCTATACTGGAACCCACTGGCGAAGTTCTCTTTCAGGGACTGACAATCAACGAATTCTCCGCCGGCTACAACTTCGAACTGGCAAAATCCCAGGGGATTGACGCCGCCATCCTGCGGGCCACCGCAGGCTCCAACTACACCGATCCCCGCTTTCCTGTCGCCGTGCAGCGTGCGCAGGATGCGCGGATGCGTCTGGGCTTCTACCACTATCTGATTGCGGACAGCGTAGAGGAAGCCCGCGCCCAGGCACGCTTTTTTGCGAGCACCATCAGCGACTATAACGTCCAGCTGCGTCCGGCCATGCTCTTTGAAGCGCTGGAGGGGCTGAGCACATCCCAGGCAAACCTGATCGCGCTGGCCTTCCTGGGCGAGGTGGAAAACCTGACAGGCGTCACACCGGTGGTCTACACCGACGCCCAGACCGCCAACACCGTTTGGAGCCGCTCCGTGGCGGATAATTTCCCGCTCTGGGTCATCGATGAACGGGATGCAAGCAACCCGGACGCGGGCGCCTCCCCCTGGAGCGCATGGGTCGGCTGGCAGTTCAGCCGCACCTCGGATCCCGCCTGTCTGGTGGGCGGCATCCCGGTGAGCAAATTCACAGAAGGCATGCTGGCAGAGGAATCGGTCAGCCCGCCCTCCACCGGCACGAAGCTTATCTGCGTCACCGTAGCTCCGGGCGATACGCTCACGGGCATCGCACGGCTGTTCAACACCACCGTAAACGAAATCGTGCGGCTCAACGACATCGCCAATCCCAACCGCATTTTCCCTGGCCAGCGGCTGTTCTTGCGGGTGGCGACATCGGTGCCCTACCCCTGCTGCGATGTGTACACCGTAAAGCGCGGAGACACGCTGTCCGCCATCGGAAACCGCTTCGGCGTGGACTGGCGCAGGCTGGCCTCCATCAACGAAATCTCCAATCCCAACCGCATCTTCCCCGGTCAGATCATCAAGCTGGGTCTGTGCGATTGACCGTGATTTAAGCTGGACTTTGGCGCACCCCGATGCTATAATGAAGGTAGTAATTCACTTCAAAAAAGCATCGGAGGTGCGCACTTTGAATTCCTACGAAAGACTGATGAACCGGATTCAGGGAAAGCCCGTGGACCGGGTTCCCAATATGAACATCGTAATGCAGTTTGCCGCACGGGAGACCGGCCATTGCTACGGCCAGGTGGTGCGCAATGCACGGCTTCTGGCCGACGGCATGCTCCGCTGCCACGAGAAATACGGCATCGACTGCCTGTGGACCATTTCTGACTCTGTGCGCGAACCCCAGGATCTGGGCGCAGAAGTCATCGTGCCGGATAACGGCGTGCCCTACTGTCCCCAGCCCTTCATCACCGGCCCGGAGGATTTCCATAAGCTGAAGCTGATGGATCCCGCATCCGGCCGTGCCATGGGCGACCGTCTGGAAGCTGTGCGCATCCTGAAGGAGGAAGCGAAGGGCGAGGTTCCCGTCATCGGCTGGGTGGAAGGCGCCGTGGCCGCCGCCTGCAACATGATGGGCGTAGCCAACTTCATGTACATGATGATGGATGAACCGGAAGCTGCCCAGGAGCTGCTGGCCTTCTGCGGCGAACAGGAGCTCAGATTCGCCCTGGCCCAGGTGCAGGCCGGCGCGGATATCATCGGCCTTGGCGACGCCGCCGCGTCCCTTATCGGCCCCGACATGTACGAAGAATTCGCCATTGCCCATGAAAAGCGCATCTTTGCAGAGGTGCACAAGGCGGGCGCGCTCACCAAGCTGCACATCTGCGGCAACATCAATCCCATCCTGGAGCAGGCCGCCGGTACCGGATGCGATATTCTGGACTGCGACCACATGGTGGACATGGCCCGTGCATGCGAACTGATGCGCGGCAAGGGCTGTGCATGCGGTAACTTCGATCCCGTCTCCATCGCCCTGCAGGGCAGCCGCGAGGATGTGTTCAACGCCTCCATCGCCTGCGCAAAGCTGGGTGACAACAGCATCGTCGCCGCAGGCTGCGAGATTCCGATCGACACCGATCCCGCCAACATGCTCGCCACCCATGAAGCGCTCTGCTCCATGTAACGGCATAAAAAAGAGGAATGATTCCAATGAATCATTCCTCTTTTTGGGTCTACAGGCGGATGCCGAACAGGCTCAGAATCCAGCAGATCAGGATGGGCAGGAAGATTGCAGGCAGGTAATCCGCCGTCTTGGTCTTGCGCAGGCCCAGCAGGTTCATGGCGATGCACAGCAGCATCAGCGAGCCCACACAGTTGACCATGGGCAGTGCGTTGATCTCCATCAGGAAGGGCTGGATGAAGGAGGCCAGCAAGGTAAGCCCGCCCTGGAACAGGATGACGAACACCACCGACGCCATCACGGACAAACCGTAGGTCACCGCCAGGCAGGAGGAGGACACCAGGTCCAACAGGGATTTGATCAGCAGCGTGGTATGGCAGTTCAGGTCCAGTCCGCCCGCACCGTTGCGCGCACCCTCAAATGCGCCCAGGATGGTCATGGAGCCGATGCAGAACAGCATGCATGCGGTCACAAAACCCGCCGCAGGATTGGAAACGCCCTGTGCTCCCCCGGTCTTTTCCACCAGGCGATCGCCCAGGCCGTTGATTCTATCGTCGATGCGCAGCCAGTAGCCGATCAGCAGGCCGCCCACCATGGACGCCACCACCACGATGGCCTGCGTTCCGGATTCCACGCCCAGAAGTCCCGAGGCTGCGGCAAAGATGGTGCACAGGCCCAGGCAGCACATCATGGTTTCCGGAAGCGGTTCACGGATGGATTCTTTCCCGCCTGCGCCGCCGTTTCTTTTGCGCAGCATCAGGCCGATGGAGCTGCCCATGAGCACCGTCAGGGCATTTACAAAGGTTCCGAAGTACTTCCACATAGAATTTCCACCTCTTTAAAAGCACAGACAATGCCTCGTCCGTCTCAATATCCTAACACAACCATGTTAAAACTACACAAGCCTCTACAAATTCTGTGCTTTTTAGTCGCAGTGCACTAAAAAAAGCGCTTCTATCTTAATTTTTGCACAGTTTCAACTACCGAACAATTACCTGCATTTTCTTGATTTAAAACGCCAGATTTGCTATCATTATTGTATAAACAGCTATTAAATGTTCGGTTTTTTGAGGAGGATAAAAGATGAAGAAGGTTGCCGTAATCATGGGCAGCGACAGCGATCTCAAAACCATGCAGGGCGCAGTCGACATGCTCAAGAAGCTGGAGATTCCCTTCACCGTGCGCGTTATTTCCGCACACCGCACCCCCGAAGCCGCACGCGATTTCGCTGCAGGCGCAGCCGACGCCGGCTTTGGCGTCATCATCTGCGGTGCAGGCAAGGCCGCTCATCTGGCCGGCGCTTTCGCCGCAAACACCTGTCTGCCCGTTGTAGGCGTACCGATCAAGTCCTCCACCCTGGACGGCCTTGACGCGCTGCTCTCCACCGTGCAGATGCCCAGCGGCATGCCCGTTGCCACCGTCGCCATCGACGGCGCTGCAAATGCAGCCCTGCTGGCTGCACAGATGATCGCCCTGTCCGATGAAGGCCTTGCCGC